>JBKJIP010000230.1:0-7832 GCA_046598515.1 Fimbriimonadaceae bacterium
GAATCGATCTTCATAGTTGTCCTCTCATCTTTCTTAAGCGCAACTCCTCTCCTTACTCTGCTGCCAAGGCTTTCAGGAACAGATGCAATCCTGTCCTACTCTGTAGGATCGCCTGCACGGCAAACTTTGTCAATCCGTTGTGGGCCCGAAGTACAATCTCTAACGAATGCGCGTCATCGCGATCGCGGGGCTCTCTTGCTCGGGCAAGACGACACTGGCTCAGAATCTGAGCCGGCAGTTCGATGCACCCGTCATTGCTCTCGATGACTACTACCTCGCCCTTTCCGAGTACACCTTCGAAGAGCGAACGGCGTTTAACTTCGACGCTCCGGAGATCTTCGATCACCAACTGCTCGCCCACCATCTGGAGACCCTACACCGCGGGATCGCGGTCGAGAAGCCGGTCTACGACTTCGTCGAGTTCACTCGCGCCCAAGAAACGCAGTTGGTTCACCCGGCGGAAACGGTAATCCTCGAAGGGATGTATTCGTTGCACTGGGAATCGATCAATGCCCTGACTCAGGACCGAATCTTTCTCGACGTGCCGGCGGCAGTTTGTCTCGATCGTCGGATCCAGCGTGACACCATTCAACGCGGTCGCACGCCGGAAGAAGTTCGATGGCGATTTGAGCGCGATGTGCTGCCGATGTACGAACGGCATGTCTACCCATCGCGGATTTGGGCCACCCACTCCGCCGACGCTTACTCGGCGACCAGGCAGTCGCTCTGACGGCTCGGACCTGACTTTCAGGTACACTCCGCGATTCGGGACAGAGTGCCCGGATACAACTTTGCCACGAGCTGTGTGAAGTCTTTGAACTTCAGACCAACTCGATAACGGCGGGAGAGAAAATGGCCAAACAATGCCTAATTGAAAAGCAAAAACGGAAGCCGAAGTATTCCACTCGCGGCTATAACCGGTGCAGCATCTGCGGACGCGACTCCGGTTTCATCAGATTTTTCGGCCTGTGCCGAATCTGCCTTCGGGAAAAGGCCCATCGCGGCGAGCTCCCGGGCGTCGTCAAGTCCAGCTGGTAAGGCGGACAAAGGAGATCATCCATGCATAGCGATCCTATCGCGGACCTTCTGACGCGCATCCGGAACGGGGCCCATGCCCGTTTGCTAGCCGTCACCTGTCCGCACAGCAGAATCAAAATTGAACTTTTGAAAATCCTCCAAGCCGAGGGTTACATCAAGGGCTTTGAGATCACGACCGAGGGCAAGTTCCCGGCGATCCGTATCGACATGCGATACGACGCCAAGCGCCAGCCCGTGATCCACCACATTCGCCGAGTCAGCAAGCCTGGTCTGCGAATCTACAAGCCTTGCGACGAGTTGAAGGCCGTACGTAGCGGTCTCGCCACTCGAATCGTGACGACCAGCCAGGGCGTGATGACCGACCGAGAAGCGCGAAAGCGAAAGATCGGCGGCGAAGTCCTTTGTGAGGTTTGGTAATGTCGCGAATCGGAAGACTTCCCATCCCCATTCCTAGCGGCGTGACCGTGACGCTCGGCGATAACAACGAGCTGACCGTGAAGGGCCCGAAGGGTGAGCTCAAAGTAAATGTTTACAAGGACCTGACGGTCGAACAGGAGGACGGCACGCTTACGCTGAGCCGCCCCGATAACGACCGCACCAACCGCTCTCAGCACGGTCTGATGCGCACGCTGATTAACAACAGCGTGGTCGGCGTCACGGCCGGGCACACGAAGCTGCTGGACATCATTGGTGTTGGTTACCGTGCAACGCTCGAAGGTCGCAACCTTCTGCTGAACATGGGTTACTCGCATCCGGTGCGCGTCGAGGCTGACGCCGGGATCACCTTCGAAGTGATTCAGGACGATAAGGCTCGAACCCAGCAAATCCGAGTGAGCGGAATCGACAAAGCTGCCGTCGGTCAAGTTGCCGCCGATATTCGCAAGGTGCGAAAGCCAGAACCCTACAAGGGTAAGGGCATCCGCTACCACGGTGAAATCGTCCGCATGAAGGCCGGTAAGCGCGCAGCGGGCAAGAAGTAAGGAGTAGGAGCAAATGGCTAATCGATCAAGAAATGATTTGCGGGTCGCGCGCCACGTGCGCCTACGCAAGAAAGTGGACGGCACGGAAGTGCGGCCCCGTCTTGCCGTATTCCGCAGTTTAAAGCACATCTCGGCGCAGATTATCGACGATGCGACGGGAACGACTCTGGCCTCGGCCAGCAGTCTGGAAAAGGGCCTCAAAGCCGCCGGCAATGCCGAGGGCGCGAAGAAGGTCGGAGCCGCGCTCGCGGAGCGCGCCAAGGGTAAGGGAGTTTCTTCGGTCGTTTTCGACCGAGGCGGCTACCGATACCATGGCCGCGTTCAGAGCTTGGCTGAAGGCGCCCGTGAGGGAGGTCTGGAGTTCTAATGAAAATGCGAATGAGCGGGAAACGAGAATCCCGCAATACAGAAGGACCTCAACTCGACGTGCGGATCATCCGCACGAACAAGGTCTTTAAGACAACCAAGGGAGGCAAGACCGCAAGCTGGTCGATCCTCGTCGTGGTTGGCGATAACAAAGGCAGCGTCGGCGTTGGCTTGGGCAAAGCCCGAGGCATCCCGGACGCGATCCGAAAGGCGGAAGAGTCCGCTCGAAAGAATATGTTCTTGGTGCCGATGATCGGACAGACGATCCCGCATGAGATCGTGGCCGAGTCCGGTTCCTCGCGCGTTATTCTTCGCCCGGCTTCCCCCGGTACCGGCGTCAAGGCCGGCGGCGCCGTCCGCATGTGCCTGGAAGCAGCCGGTATTCATAACGTGCTCGCGAAGAGCCTCGGCAGCCGCAACGCGATCAACATGGCGTATGCGACGATCGAAGCATTCAAATCGCTGAGCATTCCGGAGATGCGAGCCGCGGCCCGCGAAATGGATCCGAACGAACTCATTCCGTGGCTTGCCAAAGCCCGAAAGGAGGAAGCCGATGCTGCGCATTAAGCTGATTAAGAGCCCAATCGGTCAGACCGGGCACAACAAGAAGATTGTGGCTGCGCTTGGTCTTCGCAAAATGCACCGCGAAAAGCTGCACGACGATACGCCGACGATTCGCGGCATGATCCACCACGTCAAGCACATGCTGAGCGTGGAAGTCGTCGAGGGCGAAATGTCCCCCAAGCCGGCAAAGAAGGCCGCGGCTAAGGCCGCTGCCCCCGCCCCGGCAAAGGCTGACAAGGTAGAGGCGAAAGCTGAGCCTAAAGCCGAAGCCAAGCCCAAGGCTGCCGCAAAGCCCAAGGCCGCGAAGGCGGATGACGCCGAAGCTAAGCCCAAAGCCAAGAAGGCGACAGCCAAGGATACGAAGGAGTAAGCAGATCAATGGGATTGCACGAATTTAAGCCTGCTGCGGGCAGCACGAAACGCAAACGCATCATCGGACGCGGTATCGGCTCGGGCATGGGAAAGACGGCGACTCGAGGCACGAAAGGCCAGAAGGCTCGCCGCCAGATCCCGGCTCACTTTGAAGGCGGTCAGACCCCTATTCACCGGAGACTTCCGGTAAAGAAGGGTTTCCGCAACGTGAATCACAAGGAATTCGCGATCGTTAACCTGGATGACCTCGAGAGACTGTTCGAGAAAGGCACGGAAGTCACCCCCGAAGTGCTAATCGAGAGCGGCATCATTGGAGATGTGAGGGACGGAGTCAAGATTCTCGCGTTCGGCACCCTCTCCAAGAAACTCAAGGTTTCCGCGCACAAGTTCAGTGCGAAGGCGAAGGAAGCGATCGAAGGCGCGGGTGGAGAAGTAATTAATCTATGAGCATGTTTGGTACGGGTGGTTTTGATGCTGGTCCCAAGGGCCTTAAGCTTTCGTTAATCGAAACGCTGAAGCAGGCCTGGGCCGATCCCGACCTTAGGTCGAGGATTCTTTTCATCTTTGCCATGTTCGCCGTCTTCATCGTCGGCATACACATCCCCGTGCCAATCCCTGGCGTGGATCCCAAGATCCTCGCCGAAAAGCTCGCGGCCAACCCGCTCTTTGGCATGATGGATACATTCGGCGGAGGATCCCTCCGCCGGCTGTCCATCTTCGCCCTCAGTTTGAACCCGTACATCACGGCTTCCATCATCATCCAGATTCTCACCACGGCGTTCCCGGAGTGGAAAAAGGAGATGCAGGAAGGCGGCGAGTACGCGCGGCGTCAACAAAACCGACGCACCCGTTTCCTCACGATCCTTCTAGCGATCGCGCAAGGTTACGGCTACCTCAACGTCGTTTACTCGACGTTCCCGAATCTCGAGCGATGGATCATGCTCCCGACGCTGATCTTCTGGATCGCAGGTTCGTTCTTCGTTCTGTGGCTCGGTGAGCAGATTAGTGAGAAGGGCATCGGCAACGGCGTTTCCCTCATGATCTTCGCCGGCATCCTGGTTTCTGTTCCCTACCAGGGCACAGAGCTCTACAACGCGATGCAGAACGGATTCATCAACATCTTCCAGATCTTTGCCCTGATCCTCGTGTTCTTCGCGACCACATGGTTCATCGTGTACTTCACGTCCGCGATGCGCCAGATTCCGGTCCAACACATGAGGCGGCAAATTGGAACGAAGGCGGTCGGCGGTAAGACCAACTATCTCCCGATTCCGGTCAATACGGCCGGTGTCATTCCGATCATCTTCGCGGTATCCCTCGTCTTGCTTCCGCTCCAGATCGCGAACTTCTTCCCGGAGAATTCGCCGTTCCGCGGGTACATGAACACGGCGGCGGAATACTTGAGCCCCGGCTCCCACTTCCCGCAGAACGTGGTTGGAATCCTGATCTACACGTTCCTCATCTTCTTCTTCACGTACTTCTACACGGCCATTCAATACAACGTGGAAGACATCAGCAATAACCTGAAACGAGCGGGCTCGTTCATTCAGGGTATTCGCCCCGGCAAGCAGACGAAGGACTTCCTAGACGGAGTCATTTCACGCATCACCATCGCCGGCGCATTCTTCCTCACCATCGTCGCCCTGATTCAATACATCGCCCCGTCTCTGGCGGGCATGTCCGCGGCGAACCTCAATGTGTTCCGCGTCATCGGCGGTACGTCGCTCCTGATCATGGTCAGCGTGGCCCTAGAAACCATGCGCCAGATCGAAGCGAATATCTTGATGAAGCAGTACGGGCAGTAGTTTTCGTAAATCGTAAATCGTAAATTGTAAATCGACGAACAGGGGAGCCGAGATCGGCTCTGTCACCCAGTTCGAAGTTCGTAAATTGGTGTCGCCCCGACAGCGATTTACGATTTACGATTTACGATTTACGATTTACGATTTACGATTTACGATTTACGATTTACGATTTACGATTTACGATTTACGGATTTACGGATTTACGATTTACGATTTACAAGATCATGCGAATCATTCTGATCGGCCCCCCCGGGGTGGGAAAAGGAACTCAGGCTACGCTCATCGAGGAGCGCACGGGCGCGAGGACGCTCTCGTCCGGCGTTATCTTTCGCTCTGAAATCGAAGCGGAGACCGACCTTGGGCGCCTCGCCAAGAGCTACATCGATCATGGGCAGCTTGTGCCCAACGGTGTAACGATCCAGATGATGGCCAAGCGCATACGCTCGGACGAGGTTCGCCGCCGAGGCTTCATTCTCGATGGTTTCCCGCGCACCATCCGTCAGGCCGAAGAATTGAGTGAAATTCTCGCCGAGATGGACATGCCCGTCAACCGGGTCATCTCCCTCGAAGTCGATGACGACGTCGTCGTCAAGCGACTCAGTGGCCGCATCGGCTGCACCAAGTGCGGCGAGATTTACCACTCCATCACCAAGCCGCCGAAGCGCGAAGGTTGGTGCGACAAATGCAACAGCCCGCTAATCGTCCGCGAAGACGACAAACCCGAGACGATCCGTGAGCGCTTGCGAGTCTTCCGTGAGTCGACGGCGCCCGTCGTTGACTACTACGAAGGTCGCAGCGAGCTGCGTCGCGTGGACGCGCACATGACCCCGGAAGAGGTCTACGCCGAGATCATGCGGGACTAACCGACCGTTCCCATCGGCAACATCTCAGTCGAGTTCGTAGGGCAACGCGTCCTCGACGACCGCGAGTCGTTCCGGGTCTGCGTTCGGATCAGCCTTCAGCTTAAGGTAGTAGCGATATAAAAGCTCGGCCCCCTTATCCTTTGAGCGAATGCTCAGGCACGCCTCTTGGTAGACCCGCTTCTGCGAGTGAAGAACGAAGGGCCAGATTGCTTTGCAATAGGCCTTTTCGGGATAGCGATTCGCATTAAAGCTCATGGCATATAGGGCTTCGTAGGCTTCACTCTCCGTGATCTCTGGGTTGGCGAGGACATTGAGAACAAACTCGGGCTCATGTTTTTCTCCTTCGGCATGCATCGCGTATATGGCCGCGCATCGCACGACGGGGTGAGATTCCGGCTGCGCGAAGTGGATTAGCGTCTCATGAGAGGCATTCGTATCCATATCTCCGATCACTTCGAGCAGGTGGAATAAGAAGGTATCGGAATATGCCGCCCAGTAGTAGGGAGCGTCCGGCGCATCGAGCGGGCATGTCTCGACAATCCTCGCCGCTTCGCGGTCAGCCAGAGTTCTCAGTTGGCGATAGCCTCGGTGGAGTCCGCTATAAAGACCCAGGGCTTTCCGTATCGTTGGTCTCGGGGCATCCGAGAGGATCGTCCACAGCAGAGCCCCCTGCCAACTCGATCGCCCCGAGGCTCGAAGCCATGGACTCAGTTCTTCGTGGGAACTTACGGCCTTCTCTTCGAATTCGCTGAGACCCACATCGCCGGCGCGGGCTCGATACCCTTCCGGATCGCGGGCGAGATCCCAGTTAGCGAAGGCTCGTCCAAGCTCGTCGGGGCGATTCCTCCATAACCTCAGGATTCCCATCTTCATCGCCACACGCAGATTCTTGCATCATCCCCGTTGCCTTGACTCAGCCGGAGGCGTTTAACTTCCTTAGGGTAGAACCCAGGGAAGAGATGGGCCAGTATTTGCCGTGTTTTAAGGCGTACGACGTACGCGGGATTGTGCCTGAAGAGCTGAATCCGGAGATCGCGTATGCGATCGGTCGGGCGTTCGCCGATGAGACCGGAGCGAAGACCGTTTGCATTGGTTACGACATCCGGCTGAGCGGTCCCGACATGTACGAGGGGCTCGCCCGGGGGCTGAACGATGCCGGCGTGGATGTCGTGCACCTGGGCATGGTCGGCACGGAGATGGTGTACTTCGCGACAGCCTACTATGGCTTCGATGGCGGTGTGATGATCACGGCCAGCCATAATCCACCCCAATACAACGGCATGAAGATGGTGCGCGAAGAGTCGCGACCGATCTCGGGCGACACCGGCCTCCTTGCAATCGAGGAGCGCGCCGCGAACAAGCGATTTGACCGAACGGGTGCGGGCACGCGCCGTGATCTCGACTGCTACGAGGACTTCGTGCAGCACCTTCTGAAGATCGTGCCCCCAAGCTCCCTGAAGCCTCTCAACGTGCTGTGCGACCCGGGGAACGGCGCTGCTGGCCTTGCCCTCGACCAACTGCTGCCGCATATCCCTCTGCAGGTCAAGAAACTGCGGTGGGAGCCGGATGGCACTTTCCCCCATGGCGTCCCGAATCCGATCCTCGAAGAATCGCGCGCGATGACGGAGAAGGTGCTCCACGAAGGTAGCTACGACTTCGGGGTCGCCTGGGACGGCGACTACGACCGCTGCTTTCTCTTCGACGAGAAAGGTGATTTCATCGAGGGTTATTACATCGTCGGCCTTCTGGCCCAAGCTATCCTGAGCGCCGATCCGAACCACACGATCATCTATGATCCGCGACTCATGTGGAACACGCTCGACATCGTGGCCAAGTACGGGGGC
>JBKJIP010000270.1:0-5293 GCA_046598515.1 Fimbriimonadaceae bacterium
CCCACCGCGATCGGCTTGATACCCCCCTCCGATTTCTTCAGGACCAGCATCCCGACGAGGACCACGCCGAGGGCGAATAGGCTCTGGAGACCGGTGTACTTGGTCCCCAGAGCCAGCCCCATCAGCATCGCGCCGATCATGAGACGCCGCGGGTCCTTCATTCCCTGTATGGCGAGGACGGCCCCGAGGCCGGCGTAGAGGCCGTGTGCGACATCGATGTAGGCGGAACCCGATTCCCACTGGATCACGGGGATCGTCGCAAAGGCGGCCGCGGCCCACCCGGCGGGGGTCGCACCATGCTTCTCCCGCACGATGCCAAAGATGGAAAGCATGCCGAAAAGCAGGAAAGCAAGCTGGAACGCCTTCGCGCCGGACTGGCCGAAGGCGGAGAGGCCGAAGAGGTTCAGCGCATCGACGGCGAAGGGGAAATTGCTATGGTGGATGAAGCTGATCGAGGAGATCTGGCCGTCTTGTAGCCAAAGTTTGGGAACGGCCAAGTGATAGGCGATCGAATCCCAGTCCATCGTGATGCTGGGCGTCACGATGCCAATGATCGGAATCAGGGAGGCGACCAGCACGAGCAGGATCGTCAGGGGCTTGGTTCCCCTCACGCTTTCTTTGAGCGCCACGGCGTCCTTTACCAACAGAACAAGCCCGGCAACGGCGGTGAGGCCGATTACGCCGACGGCGGCCATCGTCGAGGCCAAACCGGCGAAGTAGGCGATGGTTCCGGTTAATCCGAGGCCGATTAGCGTCGCGAGGCCACGTTCGGCGGCGGGATCCAGGTCCGTTAGCCACCGGCCGAGAAGCCGCCGCGCAACCTCACCGATTCCGGGGGCCACGAGGCAAACGACGATGAGGAGACTCAGCCAAGCCATCGTTGTCGGATCAGTCCTTGATTTCCTTCAGTTCGCGGCGCGTCTTGCCCGCGACCTCGATCGAGTCGGTCCATTTCTTTAGGTCGGCCTTCGATTCGTCCGTGTCGTAATAGCTTGCGGAGATGAAGACTTCCTTGTTGTCGACGGCGATCGAATAGGCCTCAAATAGATAGGCATCGCCTTCTTCCGGTTTAACTTTCATCTTCATAAAGAACGCAGGATTGTCACCGAATGACGTTTCCTTTTCTTCGAGGATCTCCTGCTTGTCGGTTTTGTCGGTCTCGTAATCCCAAACCGTCATGGCAAAGGAGAAGCGGAGCCGATCGCGGTCGAGCTTCATCTTGCCGAACTCCGTGATCGTGGCGGCGAGCGTGAGCTGCTCCTCATCGTCGGCGATGTAGGAACGGACCGACTTCATGCTCGCGTCCTTGCGCGGAGCGTCCTGATGGTATTCCTCGTCCTCTTTGAACTTGCTCGAGGCGAGCATGGTAACGGGGGCTCCGGGGACTTCGATTCGATCCCATTTCGGCCCCAGAAGAGGACCAGCGAGAAGAATGGCCAACGGCAAGAACAACTTCATTCCGCTAAGATAGCCGATTCGGCCCCGGTTAGGTTCCCTGGGGCTAACATTTTGAAGCCTGGATTCAGGACTCACTTGGTGGCTGGTCGGCACACCACACGAGGGCGTGTGGTGTGAACCGCTCTTGGTCGGGATCATATAACTGGGTTCCAATGTGGGCCGAGGATGCTCGTGCCTCGGCGAGGAGTCATCAAAGTAGACCTCCCCCCAAACCGCCATCGGTTAAGGGAGGTTGATGTTTTTGCCTGAGCGACCTACTTTTCGCCGGGGAGGATGATGCCTCGCATGATCGCTCGCTGGGCGATGAGGAAGACGAGGAGAGTTGGCAGGGCGGCCAGCGTCAGGGCGGCCATCATTACTGACTTTGGCGCCGTATTTTGAAGCTGGTAGATGAAGACCATCAGCGTCCAGATTCTTTGATCCTGGGCGACGATGAAGGCGTATAGGAATGCGCCGTAGGCTCCCATGAAAGCTATGAGGGCGAGGTAGCCGAGGACGGGGCGGCTGAGGGGGAAGGCGATGCGGAGCATCATCGTGCTCTCTTTCGCTCCATCGATTTGGCCGCTCTCGAAGAGCTCGCTGGGAAGGGAGTCGAAGAATCCTTTGAGCAGAAAGATCATGTAGCCGCTGGCGGCGGTGGGCAGCACGAGGGCGGCGAAGGTGTTCAGGAGGCCCAAGTCTTTCAGCAGGAGGAAAGAGGGGATCATCGCGACTTCAGCCGGGAAAGCCATCGTGGCGAGGAGGAAGAGGAGAATCTTGCCCGTCGCCTTCATCGGGAACCGGCTGAGCGCGTAGGCGGCGAGGGGATTGACAGTGAGCTGGATGCCGATTGCGAGGAGGCAGAAGATGACGGTGTTCCACAGGGCGCGGCCATTGAGGGCCATGTAATCGAAGATGTAGCGGTAGTTGCGAGTAGTGAACTCGCGCTTGACTTCGGCTTCGTTTTGGCGAACGAATCGGTTCTCATAGGCCGCGATCGGCATCACCGAATGGTCCCACAGATATTCCGCGGGAGTCCGATTGGGGAGTGCCTTTAGAAGGAACTCCGAGGATAACAGGCCACTCTCCGAAAGGTCTAGGGCGTCACCGCCTTTGGCGGACCAATGGGGAATCTCCTCGAACTTCGTAGCTTCGCCCGCAATGCCCCTCGGAACGGTGTCGAACTGGTTCTGATACTTGCCCCTCAGGAATTCTTGCCATATCCGCTGCGAGCGCAGGGGGATTCGGAACTCCGCCGGCAAAGCGGCCTTGAACTCCAGCCACTCCTGATACTTCCTGCTCTTGGGCACCAGCCAGTTCTTGCGTTCGAGCAATTCACTTGGCGGCTGGACGGTCTGCAACGCCGCGTTTTCCTCGATATAGGCAAGATTCAAAGCCTGAACTGTCGGATATCGCTCCTTCAGCCAAGCCTGATAGCGCAAAGTCAGGCGGCTTGTCGATTGGCTTGGAGCGGTCCGAAAGCCGACTGTCCACGAGTCGATCGGCAGGGTCATAAGAAACTTCTCGTATCGATCGATCTCGGCATCGGACGCGCCCGCGCCGATGCGGGTCGAATCGACCATGCTCATGTCGCCGGCATACTTGTCGGCCAGATACTTCCCCATCAGGGATTCCGGGGCGAGCTTCTTGGTCTTGGGATCGACGGTGGCGAACTCATTCCAGAAGCGGGGTTTGAGCGAGTTGTCGTTCTGGTCGGTCGGTCCCTTGAACCCGGTCACCATCATCATGGCGAACGGATAGAGCGTGGTCAGCGCGCCGAGGCAGAGCACGAGGTACAAGAACGCCATCGCGATACGCGCCCGCGGGCGCTTTCGACCGACGTAGTTGACCAAACCCACGAATGGACTATACCAACGCGAGCTACTCTCGCATGCCTTCTATCAGTTCGACGGTGATCTTCCGGCCCTTTACGTCGATCTTCTTCACGAACGCCTTGACCATCGGTATCAGGATCTCGCCGACGACGAGCACGTCGTGGGCGGGCATGTTCAGGATGTCGCTGACCGTGCCGAGCACTTCACCGTCCTTTGTGACCACCTCCACGCCGAGCAGGTCCTTGATCATGAACTCGTCTTTCTCGAGCTTCGGGCGCTCGGCCTCGATCGCCTCCAGGAAGACGCCGAGGAGTGCTTCGGCGCGGTTGCGGTCGTCGACTTCGGAGAGTTTCATCACCAACTGATTGTTGTGAACTTGAGCTTTCTCGATTGTGTGCCAGTTCCCTTCCATGAGCACGCGTTTGCCATCCTCGAACCGCTCGGCGAAGTCGGTCATTATCTTGACCTTGACATAGCCTTTGATTCCAAAGGCGCCCATGATCTGCCCGATCTTGATGGAGCTCAAACTTTCACCGCCTTAAAGGCTTCGACGGCTCGGTCCAGCTTCGCGTCATCGATATCGGCGTGGAACACGCACCGCACGCGGTGGGCGGATGGGGGCAGGGTCCAGACATCTTGGGCGCGGAGGGCGTCGATCCACTTCTCGGCGGGCGCATCCGTGTTGATCAGGACCATGTTGGTCTGAACCGTATCCCAATCAATGCTGATGCCAGGTACTCCATCGAGCGCCTCGGCTAGGCGGCGAGCCCGCGCATGGTCTTCCGACAAACGGTCGACTTCGTTCTTCAGGCTCTCAATTCCGCAGGCGGCGAGGAGGCCGGATTGGCGCATGCCGCCCCCGAGACGTTTCCGCCAGATACGTGCCTTCTCCATAAAGGGAGCGGAGCCGACGAGGACGGAGCCAACGGGCGCCCGCAGGCCCTTGCTGAGGCAGAAGCTGATGGAATCGAAGTATTGAGCGATCTCTTTCACGTCGACGCCTAACCCTACGGAGGCGTTGAATACCCGCGCGCCATCGAGGTGGGTCATCATGCCGTGTCGTTCGGCGATCTCGCGATAGGCGCGCAGGATTTCGAGGGGGAGGATGACGCCGCCGGCCCGGTTGTGGGTGTTTTCTGCGCATAGGAGGGTCGTCCCGGGCGTGTGGAGGTTTTGGTGCATGACGCGCTTTTCGACATCGGCGGGATCCATGATGCCGAGGCGGCTGGGGACGGTCCGCGTGAGGACACCATTCAGAACGGCGGGGGCACCGACTTCATAGTAGAAAACGTGAGCATCCTCCTCGATCAGGATCGCATCGCCGGGATTTGTGTGCGTCGCGATCGCGATCTGGTTGCCCATCGTGCCGCTGGGCACGAAGACGGCGGCCTCTTTGCCGAACATTTCCGCGGCGAGAGTTTCCAGTTCATGGACGGTCGGATCGTCACCGAGGACGTCGTCCCCGAGCGCGGCCTGGGTCATCGCCTCCATCATTCGGGGCGTCGGCCGGGTCACGGTGTCGCTGCGTAAGTCGACGATATTCGCTTGATAAGGCACGCCTAGGTTGTACCTTCCCGGCCCGGTATCCTCTTAGGGATGCCAATCCTCACCCTCGTTCGCCACGGCCAATCGATTTGGAATCTTCAGAACCGCTTTACGGGATGGGTGGACGTGCCCCTCAGCGAATTGGGGCGGGAAGAGGCGAAGCGGGCGGCAGGGCATATCCGCGACATGAAGTTCGACATGGCCTACACGAGCGCCCTGCGCCGCGCCCAGCATACGCTGGAGATCATTCAGGATGAGCTCGGATGGAATCTCCCGGTTATTCGAGATCAGGCGTTGAACGAGCGGCACTACGGCGATCTGCAGGGACTGGACAAAGACGAAACGCGGGCTCGCCACGGCGATGAGCAGGTTCACATTTGGCGTCGAAGCTTCGACGTGCCGCCGCCCAATGGCGAGGCGCTCAAGAACACTGCGGAGCGAACCCTTCCCTTCTTCGACCGTTGCATCATGGGCGA
>JBKJIP010000405.1:0-13290 GCA_046598515.1 Fimbriimonadaceae bacterium
AAACAAAGATCATCGAAGTTGAGATGAAGTTTTGGGCGAACGAGGAAACTTTCATCGAAGTTCATCGGCAGCGAGCCTACGACGACGCGGAAATCCGATCGATGCTTAAGAAAGCCGGTTTCACCGAGATCGAGTGGTTCCACTCCTACACGCTCGAAAAGCCAAGGGATGCCAGCGACAGGGTTCATTACGCCTGTCGCCGGAAGTAATCAGCGGTCGTAAAAGACGCCAACCTGGCTTTCGTTCGCGATCGGTTCTTTGCTTGTCCAGTTCGCGGATTTTCGCGCATCCCCCGCAAACTCGATCGCGGGAGGATAGCGGTCATCTCCAGCGAGGTCCATGAAGACGCCCAAGCACAATCCACGGCCGCGAATGGTGAGCTTCGTCGCTTCCGCCGCTTTTCCGAGAGTCGTTCCGCTGGACGTGTAGCTATCGTTCCCGAGAACGTCCACAAACAGCCCGATCCCATTTGCATTTCCCGCCCCTAGAGAGAGGTTTGGAGCTGTATATTGGTCCGCTCCAGATCGGTCGATCAGAATCCCGATGCTGAAGTCGTGACCGGCACCCTGGGCCATGTTCATGCCCGCGTTGTAGGTGTCATCCCCCGCCAAATCCTCGCAATAACCGATTGCGAAGTGAGCCGATGCGCCTTGGACATACCACAGGCCCGTGTAGGAATCCTTCCCGCCTTCATCCCAAAGGCAGCCCACCCCTTCCCAATAGCCGACGCCTTGCCCGAACACGGCGCAAGAGTAAGTGTCGTCGCCTGCCTGATCGTGCAGGATCCCTACGCCCCCGGCCCAACTGTGGCCATCGAGGTAGTCGCCGCGACGGCCATAACCCGCCCCCTGCGACATGCTGTTGTTGTGCTTATCGCTTTGGGCGCTGGGAACGTCGATGACCGTATCGTTCGCCGTGTACACGTCGTTGCCTTTGACATCCAGCAACTGCCCAAAACCGCGAGTCAAGCCGACTCCTTGGGACTGCGTGAAGCACAAGTAGGTGTCGTCACCGTCGAGATCCTGAAGCATGCCCGCACCGAAGAATCCAAATCCTTGGCTGTCCGCGAAGGAGTCGTACTTGTCCGTTCCTTCTTGGTCCACCAAGATTCCGAACCCAAACCGGCCCGAGCCTAGCGACGGCCGATGGGAGCGATACAGATCGTCTCCCGCGACATCGAGGAGGACGGAAACCCCCAGAAGGGCTCCCCCCGGTCCGGGTCGGGCACCCGACAGTTTGCGACCGGCGAACGTCGCTACGTCGGTAGCTCCCAGCACTCCATCGCCCAAATATTTGTCGTTGCCAGCAGTGTCGATAACGACGCTGGTCCAGTTTGAGGCACTCGACGTGCTGGGCGCATTCACGTATGTGTCGTTACCACCCGTGTCGATACACAGCAGCATCGGCTTGTCGGGATGGGCGTTATCGGTCGCCCCCGTAAGCCGGATCGTGCCCCAGACCGACTCCACCTCAAAGTTGTACTTCACCGCCGCGGGTATCCCGCCCATCGAGTCGCGGGCGATCGTGGCGGCTTGGGCAATGTCATGAGCGGCGATGCCCAGGTAGGCGAGATCGACCGCTTTCCCCATTCTTTCCATGCGGTCGAAGTTTTCTCCTTCAAGATCGTCACGCCCGTTCGCAACGAGGAAAAGATACGCGTCATCGACCGAGCCCAAATCCTTTAGGGCCATTCGCCGATAGGCGACGCTCCGCGAAACGACGGAAAGGACGAGGGCGGCCGCTCTCTGCACTTCATTGGGCACGTTCGCCAGCGAGGGAATCTCCGTTTTTATCACGCCTGCGGATTTCAGATCGTTGAGAACTTTGACCAAACCTTCCGGTGTCTTCGCGATTTCTTCGGCGTAGGCGATAGGGCTCCCGATAAGATTCCGACGAGTCCCATAACCAGCGAGGCGCAGCCCCACGTCCAGTGAATCGGAGGGTTTACCCGCCGCCGCGCCCATCTCTCGACGAAATGTTTCGGCAAAATAGGGGAGACGCCAAGGATTATCGTGCGAGGCGTTGAAGAAGGGAGTGGAGAACTGCGTGGGTCCAAAGAAGGCAAGGATGTTTGAATCGAAGCGGGCCGTGCGTGTCGTCATCCCTATCGTGCCCAAAGCGATATCGTATTCGGACTCGATGCTGCTTAAGCTCTGGGTCTGGACGGAAGCAATGCTGAAACCGGCGAGGAGTGTGGCGATCATCCTGTTCGCCATTTTAGCGCCCATTCTGTTCGCTCAGGATGTCCACGTCGCTCCGCCCGCCATCACCTTCGGCGATCCGAAAGTGGTCGACATGGTCGAAGGCGAGCCTCGGGAGCACGAGCTCAGCTTCCCCAGCGCTCTCGGAAGCCCCTATCCCGAGAACGACATCGTCCCGATTCGCTATTTCCTTCCCGCCGAAGGAGACGGTCCTTTCCCCGCCGTGGTGGTTCTGCACTACTGGGGAGCATCCGATTTGCGTATTGAGCGCACGCTGTCGATCGATCTCGCCCGAAAAGGGATCGCGAGCGTGATCATGACGTTGCCCTATCACATGGGCCGCGCACCGAAAGGCTCCCGCTCGGGCGAGTACGCCGTTCGACCCGATCCCGATCACCTGAAAGGGACGATGATTCAAGCCGTCTCCGATGCCCGCCGAGCCCTCGATTTCCTGCAATCGCGACCAGAGGTCAACGCGAACCGTGTCGCCATCGCGGGCACAAGTCTCGGCTCGATCGTGGCTTCCCTGACCGTGGCCGTCGAGCCTCGTTTTCGGAGCGCCGCCTTCATGCTGGGTGGGGCGGATCTGGCTCACATTCTCTGGCACAGCTCGAAAGTCGCTATCCAGCGGGACGCGCTTCGATCGCGCGGGTTTACAGAAGAGAAACTTCGAGCCGCCCTCGTCACCGTCGAGCCGCTAAACTATCTTCCTCAGCGGGCACCCTTCAAGTCGCTCATCATCGCGGGCAAATTCGATACCGTAATCCCGCCTGCCGACACGCGAAAGCTGGAGCGTGCTCTGCCGGATGGGCATTCGATTTGGCTGGATACGGGACATTACGGCGGAATCTTCGTCCAACGGAGAATCTTGCGCACGGTAACCGACTTTCTCTCCAGTGACTTGCTTGACAAGCCGTACAAGATTCCCGTCTCGTTGAATGCGCCGACTCTGCGGGTTGGCGCGATCGCCGACCCTGACGGTGGGCTTCAGATTGCCGTCGGTCTCGACCTTTGGAAGGCAAATCGAAACGGGGGGCTTTTTGGATCGGTCTTCGTAACCCCCCGCGGCCCCGCCCTCTTCCTTGGGGCGAGACTTTCGCAAGGTTTGGCTATCGGCGCCCTTGGTAAATCCAGGCGCATCAGTCCCGCCTTAGTCTGGAGCACCGTTCTTTGACCTTAGGAGACCTTGCCCCTTCCATTTCCGGTGCCTTCGCTTCCATGGCGGAGCACGTCTCGGGTGCGAACATCCAACGGGGTCCCTGGGGACTGCACTGCCAAGCGCCCCTGCGTCATCCCCTCGCGAACTTCGCCTGGGTGCAGGATGTTGACGCATGGCAGGATTTGGACCTGCCCATCGCGCACGCCGGGTGTTTCAACGTCTATGTGCCGAGCATCCATGATGAGCCAGATGAAGTACCAGGTTTTCGGCACGCTCTGACCCAACACACAATGACGGCTCCGGCCAAAAGGCGGCCGCTTAGCGTGCGACACCTTGTCGAAGAGGCTAAGTCCGTGGAGGAGCGACTGAAGACGGCTGATTTCATGGTCAGCTTGTTCTATCAATCCTCGACCCGAGAAGTTCGGCAAGCCATGACCAAGAGTCTCTCCGTTGCTGATGGATTGCGCCTTTTTCGCATCAGTGACGGTCGCCGAGGCACCGCTGCGGCGTGTGCGCTGTACATTGGGGCCGAAGTTTGGGGCATCTACAATGTGATCGTCGACGAGGATCACCGCCGTTCAGGACGCGGTCAAGCTATGATCGAGGAGTTGCTGGCAATCTCCAACGATTCAGGACGTCTAACCCAATTACAGTGCAATTCGAACCTTGTGTCTTGGTATGCCGCCCTCGGATTTCGAGCCCACAGCTTCTTGCACATATTTTGCCTTTGAGCAAGAGGTGGTTATAATAGGGCTGGAGGTCGATGTTGCGTGCTCGTGCGTTTACGCTAATTGAACTATTGGTCGTGCTTGGCACGATGATGCTGCTTGCCGCCATCCTCTTCCCCGTGTTCGCCTCCGCTCGGTCCGCGGCGAAGCGCGTCGCGTGCATTTCTAACTTCCATCAGGTCTCGATGTCCACATCGCTGTACTTCGGGGATTACGATGATAAGTTCATGCTCGCCACCCACGCGCCGGGAATGGCGGGGAACTCCACGAACGACCAGACGTGGGTTCAAAGCGCACTGCCCTATGTCCGCTCATTCGACACATTCTTCTGCCCGTCGGACACTAGTCGTCATCGGCCCAGGACCGCATTCGAGCCTTCCGGCATCCCTGGAGATCCCTACGGCCGATTCTATAGCGCGAGCAAGCGCACCAACCTAGGCTATAACTGGCTGTATCTCGCCCCGGTCGTTCAGCAAGCGGGCCGTTGGAACTCCGTTCCACGAAGCACCTCATCTGCGTCCGATCTCTCGAGCACGATCATGTTCGTGGACAGTGTTTTTGAAGTCAAGAATGGTCATCCCCAAGGGGGAGGCTTCCACCTGGTAACACCTCCCTGCCGCTATCAGATGAACGCGAGTCGCGCCTTGTACGACTCGTTCTCCCAATCTGGTGACGAAACGCACTTCTATACTCCCGAGCCGGGATGGGAAGAAAATCGTGAGTCGGGCGGATCCTTCGGTCATCTTTGGCCCTGGCACCAGAAGAAGGCGAATGTTGCCCGTCTGGATGGCTCGATCCGATCCCTATCTCCCCAGGCGCTCACCAGCGGATGCCAAATGGGCCCGGACTGGAGTGGTCCCATCCACGACGTTTCGCAGTATCTTTGGGATCTCCGCTGATTTTGCGGATCCGACCATTCTCAACCAGGTTCGCTGTCCTTTTTCACTGGGGCCACGAGGGCGGTAGCGTAGCGCATTCTCAGACGTTTAAGAAATCGTTGGCCCGTTTTGCCGTCAAAACTCTCAGGAACGTACAATATCGCTATGAAAAAGCTCCTTATCTGCCTATCGCTGCTATCTGTGGTTGTCGGCGCCCATGCTCAAGCCGTCGCCGAAGACCGAGCCGCCCAAGCCAACACCATTTTGATGAAGACGGTCCAGGTGGACCTCCTTAATCAGATGCTGCCTCTCTTGTTCACCAAGCAACAGTGGGGCAAGGTCCTAACCGTCGTGGAGTCTTGCCGCGAGACGGTTCGAAGCACGGAGCGGAACGAGTTCGAAGAGCTCAAGAAACTCGATGCACGGCTGACGGCCGCCATCGAGGCCGCCCTTCAAAAGGGAGAGCTTCCCAAGCCGGAACTGATCATCGACTACAAGGGCCGCTTCTTGGCTTTTGAGAAGACACGTCAATTTATGGCCGTCCAGAATGTGGAAAAGGTCTATGAGGTCTTTAATGCCGTGGCCAATACCGGTCAAAAGAAGACCGCGATGAATTCCCTCGACGCCAAACGGTACGGCAAAGTCGAGGAAATGAAAGAAGATCAGAAGATCAAGCTGTACATCAGCGAAGTGATTCTGAACCCGCTCGCCTACGATCTGATGCGAAAGCTCCTCGAGACGGCTCAAGGCGGATAGGCTCGGCGCTGAAGTATTCTGATCTTATGTCGAGGCGTTCCAATGGCTAAGCGGGAGGGCCCAACAGGTCTTGCCGGGGGCCTGTTTGGAATCATCGTATTTCTGGCTGGTGTCGCCCTCCTCGCTCTCGCTTTTCAGCGGGCATTTGTGATGTTCGATCAGAACCCGATCTCTATATTCACCGATCCGAAGCAGAAAGGTGTTCTCGATCTCGGGTCTGTCGTTCCCAAATTTCTGGGCGTTCTTGTTCAAATCATGCTTCTGTTGGTTATGTCCGTCGTCGGCGGCATGGTGGCCAACCGGGGGATCCGGCTTTATGCGGACGCCCGCGCTTCGGGTCACAAGAAGGAATGAACTGCTAGAATTCAGTTCATGATACGAATAGGAATCGCCGTCGCGGCCGCACTAGTTCTCGTCGGCTGCGCCGGGAAGGAGCCGGTTTCGGGCATTTGGAAAGGCAAAATCAACGTGCCGGACCAGATGAAAAATGATCCCACGGCCAAGGCTCAGCTTGCCCAGATCGGTAGTTCGGTGCTCGATCTAAAAGGCGACAACACCTTCTCCCTGACCATGGGCTTTCCAATCACCGGAACTTGGACCGAAGGCGAAAACGAACTTACTCTCAAGACTACGACCATCAATGGCCAACCGTTATCCTCTCTGTCGCCTCAGGCTTCGCAAGTTGCGAAGAATTTTGAAGCGATCAAGGTGTCGATTAGCGAAGATCGGCGGAAGCTGACGATGCTGGCCAGCCCCGGAATGAGCGGCTCGATCGAGTTCACCCGCTAGCTTTCTTTCTTGATGGGGAAGGCGAGTACTGTCACCGAATAGCGGTCGCCTTCCTCTCTTAGCCCAAGCTCTTCCATCAGGCTGCCGAGTCGCTCACGGAACTCCGCGAGGGCTTCGTCCGTGAATCGCAATTCACCCTTGACGCCAAGCGTTCGGGGGCCGGCGGCTTCATAGGTTCCCAGCGAGATTTCTTGGGAAAGGTCGGAGACGAACTCCTCTACGAAACTTGCACCGTTCGGCGAGCTTCCGATCGCCACGGGGCGCACGATAAAGCGCCGCGCTACCGCTTGGAGATATTTTTCGGTCGTTCCTCGTTTCGGACGGGTCTCGATGAGCGTGAGTAACCCGTGTTCAAGGAGCAGATCCACGTGGTGATAAAGCTTGTTGGACTTCACGCCGAGGTCCTCGGAGACCTGCTTTGTGGTCTTCGGCTCGCAGGCGAACGCTTGAAGAATGCTCCGTCTCAAGGGATCGCCCAGGAGTTTCCAAACTTCCGGATCCGTAATCTCCAGAGTTTCCTGTGGTACGGCCATCTGCCAGATTCTACTTGTTAGATTCAAGGTTAAGTGTCTTGTGCTTGTAGTCAATCCGGATATTGAATTCCTTCAGGAAGTCCTAACCGATGATTCCGGCATACTCGATCCCGACTTGCTCAGACAAAGCCCCTAGAAATCCGGCGACGATAATCGACGTTTTGCCGATGCCGTGATCCTGAATTGTGAGAGACTCGATCTCGGCAAGGTGGGCACCTTGAACAAAATGAAAGTTAAGACTGCGCATTTTGATATTGCTCCCGAAGCATCGAAGCCACACTCGACCATCGATACTTAGCCAAAAAGTCGGTCCGCACGGCGGGGCTCACCTTGCTTAAAAGCGCCTTCTCCACCGCAACCCGGATCGCCGCCGGATCATCGGGATCGACGAACTGGGCCATCCCCGTCCAAATCTCCTGCCCGCCCCACTTAGATCCCAAGATCAGTTCGCAACCCGCCACCGTTGCCTCCATTGCCGAGAGAGGCAGAATCTCGCGACGACTGGGGAGACAAAAAACGCTCGCCGCGGCGTATGCCGAGGGCAGCAGCTCTCCCGAATGGGGGATCACGCCGAGATGCCGCATTGATGGGGTCAACGACTTTTGGCACTCCTCCCAATAGCCCTGATCGTGGATGCGGCCAATGAAGACCACTTGCGTCGACGTATCCCGAAGCGCCTGAATCACCCCAAGTTGATTCTTGGAGCGCTCGATCGTCGCCGCATGAAGCACAAAAGGGCCCTCTATCCCGTGCTCACGCCGGAACAAATTCGGGTCGCCGTGGGCGAAGCGATCCTCAACGCCATTGGGAACCGCGTGGAAGCGCTCGTCCGGCAGGTTGGGGAAGAAGGTTTGGATGTTCGTCTTCTCAAAGCCGGTGAGCGGAAAGATCGCTTTCGCATTCTCCAGGAGCTTCATCTGGAGGCGCGGGAACCGGAAATCGATGCAGCGCTGCCGAAACGAGCGCCACCGGAGTCGGCTAACCGTTCGCGGGGTCACAAAGATCGGAGAGACCACATAGGGAATGCCCTGCTTCAAGCAGTGCTGCGCGATTTCCCAGTGTGAATCGAAGAGGCCGAAGAAGTGGACCACGTCGCCCAGATCGGCGTTCAACGCGCCATGCACGCGAACGTCGACCCCGAGTTCGATGAGCGCTTCGCGGGTGCGCTCGGCCTGGACCTCGCCCCCGCCATAGTAGAGTCCCGCATCGACGCGTAGGACATGCAGGACCCTCATGGTGCCGCGAGTCTACCGGTAACCGGCCATAATCTTTGCCATGGGGGTCGAGCTAGGCGCGGTTCGTTTGCTTTCCCTCGCGTCCCAAGCCGGCGTCGATTTTCGGCAAACCCTGCTTTTCGGGCGTCAATCGCTCCACGCCAATCGAGCCGACCTCGAACGTGCGCTCACCGAGTGCGGGCTCGCGTTTGATCCGGCGATTATCCAATCCGATGGCTTCGCGGACGCCTTCTTCCGGCACCTGGGCGCGGACTCTCTGCGCTCGATGGATGCTTCGGAATACGAGGGCGCGGACATCATCCACGACCTCAACCGGGCCATTGATTCTTCTCTCGAAGAGCAATTCACGCTTGTCTTCGATGGCGGCACCACCGAGCACGTCTTCAACTTTCCCGTCGCGATCGAAAACGCGATGCGGATGGTGGCGGTGGGCGGACACTACCTTGGGATTACGATCTGCAACAACTTCGTCGGGCACGGCTTCTATCAGTTCAGCCCCGAGCTCTTCTTTCGGGTCTTTTCGCCGGAGAACGGCTTTAGTATGCGCGGGGTCTTCGTCTTCGAGACTCGGCGCGCGGGGCTGGATGACGGCATCATGTACCGCGTGAAGGATCCCGCAACGCTTCACCGGCGCATTTTGCTCCGGAACAATGAAGAAACATTTGTGGCCGTTTGGGCGCAGCGGACCGAGCGCCGCCCGATCTTCGAAAAGTCCCCACAGCAGAGCGACTATGTGGAATCCTGGGATGCCAACGAAGGCAACGCCCTGGCGCCATCGGGGAACTCCCTCAAAGAGCGCACGCGGCCCATTCGGTACCCCCTGAAACGCAATCTTCGCCGCGTCACCAGTCTCGTGCCCGCTTCGGCAAAGAAAAGCTACGATCTCGAGGGCTTCGAACCGGTTCGTATGGACTTGTCGGCGTTGCCCTTGCTCAAGTCCTGAGAGCGCGTGCCAAACTTAGCCTATGCGCTTCGACATGCTCGGTCTCATCGCCTCCGATATGGAGGCCACGGCCGCCTTCTATCGCCGCCTCGGCTGGAACTTCCCACCGGCCGCGGATGAGCCCTACATCGAGGTCACGCTCGACACCGGGTTGAGGATTTCGATCAATAGCGTCGAGATGATGAAGAGCATCGACCCCGATTACTCCGACCCGGTCGGCCAGCGCATGGGTGTCGCGTTTCTGTGCGATTCACCGGACGAAGTCGACGCCAAGTACGCCGAGATGACGGGTGCGGGTTATCACGGCCATAAGGAGCCCTGGGACGCCTTCTGGGGCCAGCGCTACGCGCAAATCACCGACCCTGACGGCAACATTGTCGACTTGTTCGCACCTCTCGGCTAGAACGCACGTGTGAAGCTGAGACCGAACCAGAAGTTCGAGCGGCGGGCTTGACCGTTCAGGTGCCCTTTTTCCAGTAGAGTTGAATAGGAGACCGACGGCGTGAACGACCATCCCTTGCCCGCACTGAACTCGGTGCTCAAGTCCAGTTGAACGTGGGTCAGGGCGTTCTTGGCATTGCCGTAGTAGAACTCGTTCGACTTTTTGTCGCCATAGCCAAACTGACCGCCAAGCGTTAGGCTCTGGCCCGCGGTCTGGAAGTCGTGGGAAGCGTTAACCTCGACATAGGTGCCCATGCCATCGCGAGTGCCTCGATAGAGGGTGACGCTCGGAGCGAAGGGTGAGTTGTCGAACTCGATAGCGGCGAGCCATTCGCCGTAGCGCTCGGACCCGGTGCCCGGGAACTGGTAGTCGATGTAGCCGAACTTCCAAGCTCCTTGGCCGAAGGACTGGCCATACGTGATCGTCGTGTCGAGCTCGGTTAAGCGGCCCTTGGGGCTGCGGGGATAGTTCGGACCGTTCCAGTTTGTAAGCTCGAAGTTTCCCCAGAAGGAGAGGCTGAAGCCTTCCATCGAGAAGCCAAGATCGGGCTGGAGAACCCAGTCGTTCACATAGTTCACGCCTCGCCAAACGTATTTGTTGTAAAGCGAGACGTCGAGACTGGTCTCGATCTCGGGAGTTTCTTGGGCGGACGACAGGGTGACGAGCGCCAGGAGAGCGAGCGGGAGTGTGCGTTTCATACGATCCTCCCCCCGCATTATTGGCAGGTAGCCCAGATTCAAGAGAAAGTCAAAGCAAAAAGCCGTGCGACCGAATTTCGGTCGCACGGCCTACAGCTTCAGACTAGAAACCTAAGCGGCGTCGTGATCGACGGCCGTCGTGGTGCCGGTCGTGTTTACGCTGCCTTTATCGATCGGCCTCGGCTCATCCTTGCGGGCCACTTCTTCCTGATAGGAATCCTCGAGCGTGCGCTTACCCTCGTGAATGCCCTTTTGAAGCTCACCGACGCCCTTGCCGACGCCCCGCAGGAGTTCCGGAATCTTCTTGCCTCCAAAGAGGAGCAAGATGATGATGAGCACGATAATGAGCTCTGAACCGCCAGGTAATCCAAACATAAATTTCTCCGCGAGCAATTGCCCGCTCCGTTAGATTATACGGCGCTCGCGCGCCGTTGTTTAGCTTTGGAGCTAAATCGGCACACTATGAGCTGCCGATTCGAACGCCCTTGCTGTTGCCCTTTATGCCCTCGACGCCGCCGTCGATGGGAATCTTAATCCAGCCTCGATTCTCGCCCATGAACTTGGGCGACTCGCTGGATGGCCGAGATTTGTACGGTGCGGCTGCGTTCCGCTTCGGCGTAGCGATCTCGAAGAACATGATCGTCCCGCTCTTGTCCTTAATGTCCGCGGGCTTCTTGCCGGAGAGATCGGAGTTGAAGGCGATTCCCGTGATCGGCTCGCCGAACTTGCAAGACCAAGCCTCACTGCCCTTGGAAGGCTTGAACGGACCCATTTCCTCACTATTCTTAGTGACCTCGGCGTCGTAAAACTTCTGGATTTCATCCTGCCAGTTAGCAGCCTTAGGATAAGTGCCCTTTTCAGTGGCGTACTTCTCCATCGCGTTTCGACCGGACTCCAGAGTGATCATACAACCGGCCATCGGGCCGATCTGCTTGGTAAAGAAGCTGACACCGGCCGCCGCCAAAACGATCAGGCCGATGCAGGGGACCAAGACGACGAGGATGATCACAATGATCAACACCGTGTTGTTATTCTTCCGAGGCATCGGCGGTTGGTACGGAGGGGGGCCGCTCATGGTTGCGATTATTCTACAAGGCGGCGAGGCCCCGTGGGCTAGATGACCTAGAAATCTCTTGCTTAAAGGGCCACCTTTCGCCCTATACTTGATCCTATGCCGGTGCTCGCCCTTCTTTGCGCCTTCTACACAACGCCAATTGCCGACTTCTCGGGAACCTACAAGGGGACGACCGAGGGCATCGACTTCGAACTGAAGCTCACTCAATCCGACAAAAGTGTTTCCGGTAAGGCCACGAGTCAGGTCATCAGCTTCAGCCTGACCGGAAAGGTGAACGGCGAAACCGCCGAAGGAATCATGAAGCCGGACGGCGCGGGTGAGGAGGACAAGATGTTCTTCAAGGCAACCTTGGAGAGCGGCGGCCTGGATATGAAGATCGCCGACCCGGACGACAACGGCAAGGCGAACTGGGCGGAAGCGGACACGATCAAGTTCAAGCGAACCGGCGATGCCCCCGCCAAGACCGAAGGCGGCGAGGGCAAAATTTCGAAGTTCGTCAAGAAGCCAACTGAAACCCTCGGCAGCGGTAAAGAGTACACCCACGCCAGCGGCGGCAAGTTCCGTTATCCGTCCGATTGGACCTTGAAGGAAGCCGAAGAAGGCCTTATTCTCACCCCGCCCGACATGGTCGCAGGCAAAGAGTTCTTCATCATCACGGGCGAGAAAGCGGAAGGGGCGACCGATCCGACGAGCAAAATCGTCGCCGATTATCTGAATCAAGCCGTCGGCGCCGTCGCCCCCGGCGCGAAGCGCGTCGGCGGCATCGAGCCCGCGGCGGCGGGTAACGCGAAGGGCGGCATCTACACTTGGGATGGGACGGTCAACGGCCAAGAATCCCGGATTCGCGCCTACGTTACGATTCTGAAAGGCTACGGTATATCACTCGTCGCGGTGGGCCCCAAGGACAAGATCGAGGCGCGCGACAAGCAGTTGCGATCGATCTTCTACACCTTTGGCTGGGGCCAGGGCAAGATTGATCAGCGGATTGTCGGGAAATGGCAGTTCTATAGCTACAAATCAGGTCGAGAGACTAAGGCGACCGCCGTTCTCGGTGCCGATGGCACGTTCAGCTACGACTCCTCATCCGAGTTCTCCGCGAACCTGAGCGGCAAGGATTCGGGCGGAAATCAACTTTGGACCGGCTGGGTCAACTCGCGAGGCGGCAGCGGTTGGAAGGGCACGTGGTTTGCGGACGGCAGCGAGATCACGCTGAACTTCGAGGACGGGTCGTCGGAGACATGGGATTACCGATTCGAACAGCAGGGCACGGCAAGCGTGATGATCCTGACCGGAAGCGATCCGAAGAAGCCGTTCGAGTGGAGCAAAATCGGCAATGCTCAGCCCATCGCCTTTTTGGACAGGCGTTCCAAATAGGCTTCATCTGCTACTCTCGACCGGTTCGGAGGCACTCAAGGAGTACGGCCTGATTCTCCTTGAGGGGAAAGCCAAAGCTCTAACTTGCTGCAATATAGGGATTCGTAGTGGGCGAGGACGAGCGTCATTCCACTTCAGCCAACCGATTCCTATCTATCCAATATCCCCAAAACACGATGAGCCACGCGCTTAGCCCGGTGTAGGCAACAGCCTGCCAACTGGGTGGGGCTGGAGCTAGAGCGGTGGCCGCGTAAATCATCAACAAGACCACAACCAAGCTCCAAAGAGACCATTTTCCCACCGCCCCCTTGGTTTGGTTGATCGCAAGTAAAGCGCTATTCCGCAAAAGAACATCGCGAGCTCAGCCAATGCCGTGAAAGCAGGAAACTGCCAGAGTCCAAGTCCAGTTTTTGTGGCGTCATTCGGCAGGAATGGAAGATCCGGCACATGGACGATCCAATCGAGGATCCAATGGCTGA
>JBKJIP010000427.1:0-3222 GCA_046598515.1 Fimbriimonadaceae bacterium
CCCTTCGGTTACCCCTGGCTACCAGCGGAGTCCCCTGCCGGGGACTGAGGCTATGCGGAAAATCCCGAGATCTGCGGTCATGAAATCGTTAAATAAATGGCTATGCCCCCCGGCCCCCTCCCCGTGACACGAACATTCACGGAGAGGGGGAGATCAGAACGCCTTGCCATAGGACTTTCATCATGGACGGTCCGGAGCCTCCGCTAAGATACAAATCAAGTTATGAGGCGCAAAGGATTGGTTCTCGGGGTCGTGGCGGGAGCGGTGGTGCTCGGCGCGGGCGGTGCGCTGTACTGGGGCCAAGTCGGGCCGCTGGGTGCGAAGTACGACCGGTTTCGAACCGGAACTGAGGTCACGCGGGAGGGCAAAACGGACGTGGTGACCACGCTCTACAAGTTCCCACGCAAGCCGGTCGAGGTGCGCGACGAGCTCCGGTCGGCCACGGAACAGGAGTGGCGCTGGGTGGCGGGGCATGCCTTGCGGCGCGGAGATTGGGATCTCTTGACTCTGAACGCGATCGATTCGATCTCGATCGTCGAGATGGACACGATCGTGCCCGGGCTGAAGGGTGTGAAGTTCGATCCGAATCCCATCCGCTATGCGCAGCGGCTGAAGGAGCCGAGCACGCATGTCCGCGTGTCCGTTCGCGAACCGCGGAGCTGGCTGAAGCGGATCGGACGGATGTTTTTCTAGGAAACTCGTCCTTCCGTGTTCCTCGGTGGTCAATCCCTTTAACCGCAGGGGGCCACAGAATGAGTTCGCAGAAAGGAGCACAGAATGGATTGCGGCTGTCCATAGATTCGGTCAACGCAGATCGTTATACTTGCGGAATGGAAAAGAGGGTCAACAACGGGGAGCTGAATCTTCGGCCACAGCCGAATACGACGCAGCCGGCCATCGCGAAGCTGCATGCGGGGCATGCTTTGAAGGTTCTGTCCGAGGTGTCGACTTGGACAGAGGTCGAGGCCGTCGTTGGTGGTCAAACTTTGAAAGGGTTCGTCAGTAACTTGTATCTTCGGGACCCTATCAATCCCAAAGTCGACGACCTGGTCGAACTCGCCGGCCGCGAGTATCGCGAGATGGACTTCGGCTTCAAAAAGGACACCGATGCCAAGCCGGAAGATCCCGGTCACGGGCTAGCCTGCCCTCGAGTGAAAGTCTATTGGGCGGAGATGAACGACGATCGGCCGTGCAGCGAAGCGTGGTCGGCGGCGTTCATCAGCTTCGTGGTCGCGAAGGCGAAGCTGGGGCTCAAGTTCAAGTTTTCGGGCCGGCACACGACCTACCTTGCCGATTCCAAGAAGGCTCTGCAGCAAGGGGACGCGACTCGCGCCTATTGGTGCCATCCGCTGGATGCGAACCCCGTTCAGATCGGCGACCTCATCGGCGCATGGCGATCCGGAACCGGGTGCCCGGCCGGGCCGAAGACTTACGACGATATCGGCACCGACTTCTGCTCTCACTGCGACCTCGTCGTCGCCATCCGCGGCTCGATCGCTTATGCAATCGGCGGGAATGTTTCGAACACGGTTAAGGTGAGCGAATACGAACTGGATGCGGCCGGAAAGGTGATGCCGATCGCCAAGCGGATCGCGGTCATGCGGCGGCGCTTCTAGGCCGTGACCCGCACCCTACCTCCGATTCGCAGCGAACCGCCAACCGTTAGGGTTCCGAACCACATTTGCTGATGTTCGGCCGGAATGTTGACCGAACCTTCGATCACGTCTCGAACGAACGGAACGTCGTTAACGAGGCGCTGATAACCGGCGCCGTCCCACCACCACAGGCCGGATTGTGTCTTTGTCCATCCGCGCCAAGTCTCATCGGGCGCGTCCAAAGGCGGCCCGAGATCCGCGGTTTCCCGCTCGGGGACCCCGGACCGTAGATAGACAACGCCGGCGAACTCGACGGCGGTGATGGCGGAGGCGTCGGTCGTGACAACCGCGATCAGCACCGCCGGTTGCGCCGGAGGGGTGAGGGAAACGCGGGCTTCGAGGGTGCCGTCGAGCTTGAACCAGATGAAACTGGTTGTGGACACGCCGACGACAATCGTGGTGTCCTCGTAGAGCTCCACCACGCCATCGATCATCGCCTGCCCCGCCGATACCTCGACGATGAGACCCCCGCCATTTGAGGCGACGAGCCCGTAGGCGATCCCATACGCACCGGCCCCATGGCGAGCGCCCAGGTCGAGACGGGCGGCGTTTTCGCAGAGGAAAGCGGGCAGTTCGCCGGTCGTCCCTTGCGGAATCGGTCTGGCGTTGGGAATGGTGTAGGTGCCGATGCTGATCGCGTTCTCCGCGATCCAAATCGGCGCACCGGGGACTTGGGGCGCGGGCACTTCAGTGGCCAATTTTGTGATGCTCATATCTCTCTCCAGGTCGCGCCGTTGTCGAGGGAGAAGAAGACGGCGCGGTCGCTCTCCCCTTCCCGGCGGGCATAAATCATCCAGCCGCCGGTGCCGTAGTCATAGGCCAAGCCGAACGCGTCGTTCTCGATATCGACCGGCACTTCCCCTTCAGCGACTTCCATCTCGTCGCTCCAAGCCAGGTCTCCGCATCCGCGGAACTGGATGTAGAGGCGGGTCGGGCCATCTTCGCGAACGACGGCGCGCATCATGTCGCCGCCGTCATTGCACCAAATGCGGCCAAACGTTCCTTCCATCTGAACCTCCGATTCGAGCCAAGTAGCTCCGTCGTCGTCGCTCGCGACGATCTTGAATATGCCGTCCTCGGTGAAGCCGCAGAGGACGCGGCCGTGCGGCAATGCGACAAGGCAAGGGTCGCTCACATCGCCGGTAACAGCGACGGATTCCCCCTCGAGTCCGCTGAGACTGCCAAGACTTCGGGCGACGATGATTTGCATAGTGTTAAACCCAAACGGCAGCTTTCAACAAGCTGAAAAACCACTGTGGGATGCGGGGGTACGTACCGCGTCATTCCGCCTCTCAGGCAAGATCCGCTCCCACTTCCATGCCCTCTCTAACGCAAAGTCGCAAAGTTTCGCAAAGAAAGGCTCCCAGCCAAATGTGGGACGTGGGGGTTCGTACCGCGTCATTCCTGCGCTCGGAATGGCAAGTGTCAAGCCCTTTGCGTCCCTTCGCGGCCCTTTGCGCCTTTGCGTTAATCGAACCTCTCGAACACAATCCGCTCCCAATTGCAACCTTCTTTTTAACGCAAAGGCGCAAAGGTCGCGAAGAGCGCAAAAAGGATTCCAGCCAAG
>JBKJIP010000414.1:0-2669 GCA_046598515.1 Fimbriimonadaceae bacterium
CTGGTCGCCGGATTCATCGAAGGTCGCCTACGTCGACAATCGAAACAAAATGTGGGTGCTCGACGTGGCGAGCGGGAAGAACACGGAGGTTGATCAAACGGTTTACACCGACCCTAACGTCGATGTCCGAGCAAGTTGGTCACCCGACTCCAAGTGGCTGACGTGGGCGCGTGATCTCGAAAGCCACATGCAGGCGGTCTTCGTACACAGCCTCGAATCGGGCAAGACGACCCAGATCACTGATGGATTAGCTCTTGCCAAGAGCCCCGTCTTCGATCGCGATGGCAAGCATATCTATTTCTATGCGAGCACGAATGCAGGACCGGCGTTGAGCTGGCTGGACATGTCGAATTTGACCAGCCCGAATGTGACGAGTAGCGTTTACTGCATCGTCCTTCGCAAGGACCTGCCGAATCCGCTCCAGCCGGAAAGCGATGAAGAAGTCGGCCGTCCGACGGCTCCTCCTGCCGATCCGACTAAGAAGCCGGAGCCTCCGAAGTTCACCATTGATCTGGATGGCATTGAATCCAGAATCATCACGCTGCCCATGCCCGCAGGCAACTACGTTAGCCTTGAGCCGGGACCAGCGGGAAGCTTCTTCTCGATCGTCAATCCTCCCCGTATGGGCGGCGGTGGATTCGCGCCGGGAACGATCTCGAAATGGACGATGGCCGATCGGAAGAACAATCCTTTCGCGTCGGCCATGTCGATTCAACTCTCTGCCGATGGGTCGAAGGTTCTTCTTGGAGGCTTAGGCGGTCTCTCCATCGCTAGTTCGATGATGCCCGCCGCCCCCGGGGCCGGTGCCATCGATCTGAACGGCTTGAAAGTCAAGATCGATCCCAAGACCGAGTGGCGCTCGATTTTTGACGAGGTCTGGCGCAATGAGCCGATGCTCTTCTACGCCTCCAATCTTCACGGAATCGACGCCCAGCAGATGCACAAGCGGTATGCGCCGTTCGTGGCGAATGTCGCCTCACGCGACGATCTGAACTATCTCATCACCGACATGGTCGGTGAGATCGTCATCGGTCACATGTGGGCCCGTGGCGGAGATATCCCGGGAGTCACCGGCGTGCCCGGTGGACTTTTGGGCTGCGACTTCTCGTTCGAGGGCGGCAAGTACCGGATCACCCGCGTCTACGATGGCGAGCGCTGGAACCCCGGCCTCTACGCCCCTCTCGCCCAACCGGGCGTGAATGCGAAAGCCGGCGACTATCTCCTCGCTATCGACGGCAAGGACCTGCAGGATTCCAACGACATCTACGAGATGCTCGAAGGCAAAGCCGGCAAGCAGGTGAAGATCAAGCTTGGCGCGACGCCGGACGGTGTCGGCGCTCGTGAAGTGACGGTCGTCCCCGTGGCCAGCGATCGCGCTCTCCGAAGCCGAGCTTGGGCGGAAGACAATCGACGCTACGTCGAGAAGATGACCGGCGGCCGCGCCGGCTATGTCCACGTTCCCGATACGGGCGGTGGCGGCTGGAGTTCCTTTATCCGCTACTACTATGCTCAGGTCGGCAAAGACGGGATCATCGTGGATGAGCGCTTCAACGGAGGCGGCCTCATCGCGGACTACATGATCTACGAGATGAACAAGACGCTCGACGCCGTCTTCACCCCGCGCACGGGCAAAGACTGGCCATCACCGGGATCGACGATCTATGGACCGAAGGTCATGCTCGTGAACCAGTTCGCTGGCTCCGGCGGCGACATGTTCCCTTGGCTTTTCAAGCACAAGAAGATCGGACCCGTGGTTGGCAAGCGAACATGGGGCGGCCTCGTCGCCTCCTTCAGCTTCCCGACCGTCGATGGCGGCTCGGTCAACTCTCCGAACGTGGCGTTTTACAACGTTCACGAGAACAAGTGGGAAATCGAAGGCTACGGCGTTGATCCGAACATCGAGGTCGAGCTCGATCCTTACCTCTGGAGACAGGGCAAGGATGCGCAGTTGGAGAGGGGGATCGAAGAGATCAACAAGCTTCTCAAGAACTACAAACCGATCCCGCTGAAACGTCCGGCCAATCCGGATAAATCGAAGATCGGAGGCAGATAGCCCTGCTTGCCAACCATTGCCTCCACCCGCCACGGGTGGAGGCTTCTCTGGATAGGCAAGCCCCCTGGCGGCGTATGTTTACGGTAGAGCTATGTCCATTCGACCCGTAAAGAGCGTCTCCCAAGCTACACCCACCATGGAGGGCGCCGGCGTCCATCTTCACCGTGCTTTCGGTTTCCGAGATACCGAAGAGTTCGACCCGTTTCTCCTCTTCGACGACTTCCGGAATGACGTTCCGGACGCCTATCTGAAGGGCTTCCCTTGGCATCCGCATCGTGGGATCGAGACGATCACTTATGTGCTCGCAGGCACCGTTGAGCACGGCGATAGCATCGGCAATCGGGGCGAGATCGAGGCGGGGGATATCCAGTGGATGACAGCGGGTAGCGGCATTGTCCACCAGGAAATGCCTCGGGGTGATGCGCAGGGAAGGATGCATGGATTCCAACTTTGGGCCAATCTCCCTTCCTCCCTCAAGATGACGAGCCCGCACTATCAAGAAGTGAAGTCGGCCGAGATTCCAGAGGTCATCGAAAATGACGGAACCCGGGTGAAGGTTGTGGCGGGTGAGTTTTGGGGAGCGAAGGGCGCCGTCGACGGCATCTCCGCCGAACCG
>JBKJIP010000159.1:0-10152 GCA_046598515.1 Fimbriimonadaceae bacterium
ACTCGATCTCGGTGAAACCGGCTTTCTTTAACATCAATCGGATTTCATCGTCGTCATACGCCCGCTGACGATGAACTTCGATGAAGGTTTCTTCATTCGCCCAGAATTTCATTTCGACTTCGATGATTCGGGTCTCTGGATTCCAGTTTCCGCGCCAGCGGTAGCGCAAGGGGGCTCCTTTCTTGAGGCTCTGCTGATCGAACATGCGCTCTTCGAAGGCATAGGCGGTGTTCAGATCGAAGATGAAAGAGGAGCCAGGTTCCAGATGTGCGGCGATCCGGTGGAAAGCCGCCTGAAGATTTTCGGGCTCTGTGATGTAGTTGAGGCTGTCGAAAAAGGAGTAGGCGGCTTCGTAAGTTTCGCCTAGGTCGAACGTGGCGGCATCCGCGACTTCGAATCGTGTGGGCTTTTTGCCTGCCGTCTGTCGGTAGCGGTCTTTGAGCCGAGCTTCCTCGATCATGCCCTCGCTAAGATCAAAGCCGGTCATGTCGAACTCTTCATCAGCGAGCAAATGACACATCGAACCTGTGCCACAGCACACGTCGAGCAATTTTCGGGGTTTAACGCCTTGCTTTGCGAAGAGGAGGAGGAGGTAGCTCGTCCACATCCGATAAGGGATGGTGTCCATGAGCCGGTCATAGTGAGACGAGACCGGCCCGAAGCTGTTCATGCCCTAGATGATACTTTGCGGGCAAGTACACTCAGCGGTATGCACCAAACCCTGGAAGCGGCCTTCTCTGAAGCCGAGCGCTTACTGCCGCTTTTCCAAGAGCAGGGTCCTCAGCTCGATAGGGTGATCGCAACCCTCGTGGCTTGCTTCCAGATGGAGGGCAAGCTGATGACAGCTGGGAACGGCGGCAGTTTGGCGGACGCGATGCACGTGGCCGAGGAGTTCACAGGTCGGTTCCGCCGCGATCGCCGCCCGTTGCCCGCGATATCTCTGGCCGATCCGACTCATATGAGTTGTGTGGCCAATGACTACGGCTTCGAGCACGTTTTCTCCCGCCCCATCGAGGCTCTGGCGAAGGAAGGGGATGTTGTTCTCCTGCTCTCCACGTCGGGCAACTCAGCGAATCTGGTTTTGGCGGCTCATGCGGCTCGCGCCGCCCGTGCGACAGTGGTCGGGTTTTTGGGGAGAGGCGGTGGTGAGTTAGCGTCGCTCTGCGACATCGTCGTGATGGCTCCGGGGGAGACAAGCGACCGTATCCAAGAGCTTCACATGATGGCGCTTCACGCCATTATCGAGGCGGTTGAGGTCGAGCTTGGGTTGTAGCGGTCCACAGACTGAATATCTCAAGAGGGCGGCGGATGTATCGTGCCGCCGTATCTCCGCTTTCATGTTCAAGTACGGCACGATGGGGGCTTTTGCAAGGTCTTTCAAACTAAGAACTTTCACGGAGCGCGGGGATGGATCGTGCCCCGCGTGGGCGGTAATTGCCTACCCATCAGCTAGTTGCCTCCATCCCGCCACGGGTGGAGGCAGCGCACATCGAGAGCTTTGCGGCGTGCGGAGAAACCCCCTCCCCAACGGTTCCCCCTTCTCGCACGAACATCGAGAAGGGGGAACCAGGACACATGAGGCAGTTGGTTCTTGCCGTCCCTTTCCGCGCGGAGGCCCCGCGTGAAGCCGCGGACACTCTTTCTGATCTGCCTCATCCCCCTTCTCGGGTGGTGGCTCTATGGGCTGTTCGACCTCGACGAAGGCTTCTATGGGGCCGTCGTCTCGGAGATGAACCGGCGGGGCGAGTGGATTTCGCCTTACTTCAACAATGAGCTCTGGTACGAGAAGCCGATCCTCCTTTACTGGTTCGCCAAGCCTTTCGTGATGCTCTTTGGTCCGTCTTTCGGCGCTCGCTTACCAAGTGTTTTGGCGGCCGCGGGATGCTATTGGCTGGTGTTTTGGTTCGCAAGACAGCACTTGGACAAGCTGGCGCTCCGGCCCGTTCGCTCGGGCTATCTGGCCATGTTGATCCTGGCGACGTCGCTTCTCTTCGTCTACATCGGCCGCGCGATGATGACGGACATGCTCCTCACGTTCTGCCTGACGGCAATGTTCTTCGGCTACTGGCACGGCCTGACCGAAGATCCGAAGGCCTTCCTATGGTCCGGAGCGGCCTTGGGGGGCGCGATCCTGGCCAAGGGGCCGGTTGGCATCATTCTCCTCATTCCGATCGCCCTCTACGCGGCTTTCTTCCTCAAGAAGAAGCCAAGCCCCTGGGCGGTGGCGGGCGGCTTCGTAGCGATCGCGGTAGCGGCGTCTTGGTACGTGCCCGCCTATCTCAAGGACGGGGACGTGTTCGTGCAGAAGTTCTTGGTCGAACAGAACTTGAACCGATTCCGGGGCGGGGATCTCGCGCACTCGATCGGCGTCTCGCACTGGATGTTTTTCATCCCCATCATGTTCTTGGCGATGGCGCCGTGGTCGTTCTTCGACACCCGCTCGCTTAAGCCTGACCAGAAGTCGCAAAACTGGATTCTCGCCGGCCTCAAGTTCATCTTCTACCCCTTGCGTTTAGCCTGGCCAAGTTCCACCAAGGACCCTGCTCTCCGCTATCTCGGAGCATGCGTCTGGGTGCCGTTCGTGTTCTTTTCCGCGAGTTCAGCCCAGCTCGTCCACTACATCTTGCCTTGCTTGCCGCCCCTGGCCCTGCTGCTAGGCGTTCGGCTCTCGGAGTCCTGGAATGAGATTCCGAAGTGGAGTTGGCGGTGGGTAGCCGCCCTGACGATCCTCGTCAACGGAGGCGTCTACGCGTGGTATCAGCTTTCGGGGCATGCTGAAGTGCATGCGCTTGCCCGCTCGGTCAAGGATCGCCCGGAGCCGGTGGCCGTTTACCAAATGTCTCGGCGCGAGAAGGAACTTGGGACCGGAAAACCCAAGATTCGGGAGACCAGCCACCCGTCAATCGAGTTCGTGCTGGATCATCCGTACATCGAGGCGGAGACCCTCGATGACCTCAAGAACGCTCAAAAGCCTCTCCTGATCATCACTCGCGCGAACCGGATTTCCGACGCGGATCGAGCCAATCTTGAGTCATACGGGCTAAAGCTCGAAGAGCTAAAGCCCGTACCTGTCGATAACTACCGCCTGTACGAGCTATCGAGTCAGCGTTGAGAGCAGCTCGGTGTACCGCTCCTTCACGACCTTGCGTTTGACCTTGAGTGAGGGTGTCAACTCCCCTGTATCCACGGTGAAGGTCGCGGACAGCAGAGCGTGTTTCTTGACCCTTTCGTAGTCCGCGAGCGTCTTGTTCACCCTGTCCACTTCGCCCTTGATCAGCGCCCTCACTTCGTCCTTCTTGACGAGGGCGTCGTCCTCTTCCTTCAAGCCGAGTTCCGCACGGACCCGCTCGAAGTTGGGGATCACGAGACCGTAGACATACTCGTTGCCATCGCCGAAGAGGACGACCTCGGAGATGAACTGACTTTCCTTCAGCCGGTTCTCGATCATCTGCGGGGCGATGTTCTTGCCATTCGCGAGAATGAGAAGATCCTTTTTGCGGTCGGTGATCTTCAGGCTCGTGCCCTCCCATTCGCCGATATCCCCGGTGTGAAAATAGCCGTTCGGGTCGATCGCTTCGGCTGTTTCCTTCGGCAAGTTGTAATAGCCGAGCATCACGCCGGCACCCTTGATGAGGATTTCGCCGTCCTCGGCAAGCTTGATCTCGACGCCCAAGGGCTCGCCAACGGTCCAATACTTATTGTTCTCGGGCCGATTCAAGCAGGATCCGCCAGCCGTTTCCGTCAGTCCGTAACCCTGCAGAATCGTAAAGCCAAAGGCCAAATAGAATCGGGCCACGTGGGGAGGGAGGGCGGCTCCGCCGGAAACGAAAAGGCGGATTCGTCCGCCGGTTTTTGCGCGTACCTTGGCTCCGACAAGCTTGTCCAGAATCCCGGCGAAGGGTGCGAACTTGCCGTCCGCTTTCTTGGATCCTTGATCGAGAGCCCAGTGGAACAATTTCTGTTGAATCGGCTTCTGCTTTTTGACGCCGTCCAGAATCTTGTCCATCGTCGCCTCCAGGAAGCGGGGGACGCACAGCATAACCGTCGGGCGCACCGTCATCATCTCGTTCGCCAGGGAAGCCAGTCCTTTGCTGTAGGCCATGATCGCACCGCATGCGACGGGGAGTGCTTGACCCGCAATTCGCTCGTAAACGTGAGACATCGGGAGGAAGGTTAGGAAGATATCATCGTCCCGGAACTCGATCTCCGTGGTGCCTTCGCGGCAGACATGGATGATTGCCCGATGCGGGAGCATCACTCCTTTGGGATCACCGGTTGTTCCGCTGGTGTAGATAATCGTCGCCAAATCTTCGGGCTGGGCTTTTTCGATCTCCGATTCCCAATCCTCGACGGACATCTGAGCCGTTTCCGCCCGTGTGGAGATTTCCGAGAGAAGAATCTTGGGCAGCGCCAACTCGGCAACTTTCGCCTGTTGCTCTTCCGTGCTGCTGACCATCAGCTTCGAATCGCTGTCATTGACGATGTATTGCGTTTGATCCGGGGGCAGCGTCGGATAGATCGGCACGAGAATCACGCCGAGCACATGGCAGCCCCAGTCGAGGAGAGCCCATTCCGCACAGTTTTCGCTCTGCAGAGTGAGCTTATCGCCGCGCTTCAACCCGAGGTCTCGAATGACAGCGGCGTAGGCCCGGGTCTTCTCTTCGAGTTCGCGACCAACAATCGGCACGAACTCTTTCCCCTTGGGAACCAGCATTACGGTCTTCTCCGGCGCCTTGCGGCACCGGTCCCGAAGGATTGCGGGCATGGTCGTCATCATGGCGGGGATTGTAGCGCGGTCCTTGCTCGGAATGCACATTTCGCGCGTCTTGTTTTTCTCCGTCGCCTATACTCATCCCATGTTCGTGACCCTCGCGCTCTCTCTGGTTGCTCCTGTCAATGGAGTTTTGGCTATCGACGGCCTTGCCGTCGGTCAGGTCCGAAACGGCAAATGGCGCACTTGCGACCAAGGCCCCAAAGACCCCGCCGGCAAGGCCTCGACGAAAGCGGCGTACACTCTCGGAACCGACGGTTCGGTCAAGGCCCTGAACTGTGGGCTGAAGTATGCGTTAGATGAACCGGAAGGGCTGCAGAGTTGGTACACCGAGCCTATGCAGCGAACTTCCGCGACCTGGTTCGGCCCAAAACCAAAAACTCCGGCGATGATCGTGGCCAAGAATGAAATCTACGTCAAGGTCTTGGCCGACTATCTGAGGGCGAAAGGTATGAAGGACGCCAAACCTCGAGTGGAGCAAGTGATCCTCACGGACTTGGATGGCAATGGAACCCGCGAGGCCGTGATCTTTGCGATGAGTCAGACCGAGGAACTGATGTGGGGAACGCTCTCCCTCGACGGACAGCAATCGCATCCCCAGGATTACGCCTGTGTTCTGATTCGGTACGTCTCGGGCAAATCAACCAAGATGTGCGAAGTCCTTTGGACGGACGGGCGAAAAGGGAGCCTTGAGGGCTTTTGGAAGAATGCGGGCATTTGGAACCTGGACGGTCTGGCGGGCTCTGAGCTTCTGATCGGAAGCCGATACTACGAAGCGAGCGGCGGCTTGGTTTATCGATTCAAAAACGGGAAGGCGACCAAGCTTGCCGAGCATGTTGTCGGTGTTTAAGGAACTCGAGGCATAATAGAGATCGGCAAATGAGGTTCAACATGACCTTTAACTATTCTTCGGCCACACCGGCTCTGCAAATCTAGGACCACCCGCGATCGGGTGATCCCGCGAGCATGCCTCGCACCTTGCCGCTCCGCGCTCTGCGCAATCTACCGCTCACCGGTGTTTTTCCGGCTCAAAATCCATGCAATTCGAATTACTATCCCTCGACGACGCGGCCCTAGTGGCCTCCACGACCGAAATCGAAAATGAAATTTGGGACTGGTGCCCTTGGCCGTCCGCAGACTTCATTCACTCCATCCGAGCTTTTCCTGATGACAAGTTGATGGAGTGCCACGTCCTGGTCGAAAACGGCCAAGTGACGGCTCAGACAACCATCCACGAGACTTTCTGGCTGGCAACACCTGGCCAAGCCCAGATCGGTGTCGGATCTCGCGACAGGGACACCGATCGCTATCGAAAGGCCGTCGAGCACGCCCTGGCGAGTTTGCGAAAGCTCGGTTTCAGCCGGTTCATGCTTGCGGCACCTAGCAAAGAGGAAGGCTACTGCCGAACCCTGGAGAGTCTCGGCTTCTCATGCACGATGCGGCAAAAGGTTTCCCGGCTAGAAATCGAGAGCTTCGAGCCGAGTCCAGGTTTATCCGATGGCTGGGAACTGGTCACCTTTCCCGAATACGAGGCGATGAATCCTGAGGGCTTCCGACACGAGCTCTGGAGCTTGATTCAAGAAATCTTGATTGACGTCCCCATGCCGGAGCCGTTCGACAAAGAGCCTTTCGACGATTGGTGTCGCGAATACTTCAAGCCCAACTTGGACCTCGAGGCCAGAGTTCTTGCCCTTAAGGATGGAACGCCGATCGGCCTATCCGAGATCGCGCCGAACAAAGTCTTCCCGACCAAAGGATTGACGGGTTTGACCGGGATTCGGAGACCCTTTCGCCGCCAGGGCATCGCGCGCCAACTCAAAATCGCGTCCATCCTCAAAGCGAAGGAGAAAGGAGTGCTCGAACTGTTCACCGACAACGAGGAGAACAACCCGATGTATCTCCTCAACGTTGAGCTCGGCTTTCGGCACGTGTGGGACATTTGTGTTTACACGTTGAACGATTAGGTTGGCGGGAGCGTTTACTCAGCTAACTCCACACGCCCTCGTGTGGAGGGCCGGCCAGCTATCGAGTGAGTCCTGATCGGTTCGCTCGTCCGCGATAACGTGGGGCGGAAAGGGTAACTTTGTTCACTCTACACGCCCTCGTGTGGAGTGCCGACCGGCTACCGCATGAGTCCTGATCGAAGCGTGCGTCGGCGATGACTTGCGGCGGAAACGGCAGCGAGAACTGTTACCACGCACGTCCCCCGTGCCCCAAATCCGGGTAAGACTTTGAACACCGATGTTCACCGTGCTCTCACTCTTCTTCGTTCCCGCCGGCTTGCAGGCGCAGCCACTGGTCGGCGTAAGGTCGCTGGCCCTTAGCCCCGACGGAGCCCAACTCGCATTCACTTACCGCGGCGATGTTTGGATTACCTCTAGCGGCGGGGGGAAGGCGACGCCCGTGACGACCAACGTCGAAATGGACGATGGAGCCCTCTGGTCTCCTGACGGTAAATGGATCGCTTTCACATCCAACCGAAACGGAAACAACGATATCTACATCACCGCCGCCGAGGGCGGCGAGACGCGGCGTCTAACCTGGCACTCCGGTGCCGAAGTCCCCACCGGATTCACCCCGGACGGGAAGTGGATTCTATTCCGGGGCACGCGGGACGATTCCCACAACGGGGCATACGCGGTGCATGTCGAGACTTCTCAGACCCGCCAGTATTTCCTCGACATGATGAGCATGGGTTCCCCGTCGATGTCGCCGGATGGGAAGGAACTGCTCTATACGCGCTTCGGATTTCCGATCGTGCGCCCCCGCTACGAAGGTTCTAACGCCTCCCAGCTTTGGCGGTACGACATCGCCTCGGGTAAGCGGTCTGCGATTCGAAACACCGGGCTCCAGCATCTATGGCCAACCTTCTCGGGCGACGGTAAGTCGGTTTATTGCGTCACGGTCACGGAAAAAACGCCCAGTTCGCACAACATCGACGAGACCCCGGGCGTCTTTACGGACTCAGTCGAGAAAACTCCCAACGTCTACCGCTTCGGGCTGGACGGCAAGGGCCAACGGCTGACGGATTTCAAAGGGTTCGCGGGAACGCGGTTCCTCACCGTCAACGGCGGCAAAATTGCCTTTGAGCGCAGTGGACATGCTTATGTCATGACTCCAGGTGGAAAGCCGGAGAAGATCGCGATCACCGCTAGCCTCGACGACAAGGCACAGACGGAAGAACGGCTCGTCATCACGAACGGAGCCGACGATCTCTCGCTCAGCCCGAAAGGCGACCGCATGGCTTTCTCCGTTCGCGGAGAAATATGGGTCGTTCCCGTGAAGAAGGGCAAAGGTCCGAACGCCGACGATGCGCTCCAGTTGACCGATTATCCGGGAACGGATGAACAGCCTCTATGGTCGCCCGATGGCAAGTCGCTCTTCTTCGTCTCCGATCGCGATGGAGCCGAGCGAATCTACCGCCTCGATGTCGAGACGAAGAAGGTGAACCCCTTCGTTCGGGACGACTTCGATCAGAGCAATCTTCAGATCACCCCCGACGGCAAAAGCCTGATTTATGAGATGCGGGGTCCCGCCCGAGGCCTTTACATGATCTCCATCGACGGAGGCACGCCAAAGAAGATTCTGGATCGTCCGGCGACGGGCGGCTACGATATCTCGCCCGATGGTCGTTACCTGGCCTACGCCAAGCAGTTGCTCAACAGTGGTTTCAATCCCTGGGAAAATGCGACGAACATGTGGGTCAAGGATTTGACCAGTGGAGATGAGCGCGCAGTAACGCAGCTCAACGTTCGGCACACGAGCCCCGAGTGGTCGGCGGACGGGAAATACCTCTACTTCCGCACCATGCGGGATAACGACTCGATCTACATGTTCCCCCTAACGCGGGAAATCGCGAGGACGACCGAACTCGAACTCAAATACGAGAAGCCGGCCACCCCGGTGAAAGTAGAGATCGACTTTACGGATCCCGAAACCCGTCTGCGCCGTCTCGTCAACGCTCCCGGCGGAGGTAGCGGCATCTTCAGCGACCCGACCACAGGCGACGTCTACTATCTCACCGCCGGCGATATCTGGAAAGTGTCCTACGCGGGCGAAGAAGCACGGGCGATCACCAGCGGGGGCGGCATTTCAAGCTTCGCCGTCTCTGACGATAAGAACAGCCTGGTCTACCGGAAATCCGCGGCCGCTCCCGCAGCCGCGCCGACCGACCCGCCCGGACCTCGCGGTAGGCGGCCCGACGCTACCGAAGCGGGACCGGTAATGATGGTCTTAAACATTCGTTCGCCGCAGTTCCCGTCGACCCCAGTTACGTTCCGAGCTGATTGGACCCGCGATGTGAAGGCGGAGCGAGCGGCCGCATTCCAGCAGTTCTGGCGCATTTACAATGCCCAGTTCTACGATCACGCCATGCATCGCCGAAACTGGGTGGCTATACGGGAAGAGTATCGACCGTTGCTCGACGGCGTCTCTCACCGAAATGAGATGGCGAGCGTGCTTGGCATGATGGTCGGAGAGCTAGAATCATCGCACTCCGAAGTCAGCCCAGGCCCCGGCAATCCGCCCAGCCAAACCAGTGCGCATCTTGGCTTTACGATCGACTATTCACACGCCGGACCTGGACTGAAGATCAAAGCTGTCCCCGAGCGATCACCTGGTTCGTATGCGAAGACGAAGTTAAGCCCAGGCGAATATGTGATGGCGATCAACGGACAGGATGTACGTCCAGACGAGTCGCTCTACCGAATCCTCGCCGACCAGTCCGGCCGAGAACTAACCCTCAGCGTCAACTCGACCGCAACCGCCATCGGCGCACGCCCGGTCAAGTATCGAGCCCTCTCCGGCGGCGAGTGGACCCAGCTCATTTACCGAAACCGAATCGAAACCCGACGCAAGTATGTCGAGGCGCAGTCGGGCGGCAAGCTGACCTATCTGCACATCGCGGGCATGGGCGGCGGCAATCTGGATACGTTCAACCTCGAGGCCTGGCAGTACATCCAAGGCAAGCAGGGCGTGATCATCGACGTCCGAAACAACGGCGGTGGCAACATCGCAGACATCCTTCTCGACCTCCTTGAGCGCAAGCCGCAGATGAAGTATCTTCCGCGCGACGACGCCATGGTCACGGGCCCCGGAACGGCTTGGGATAAGCCCACCGTTGTCATGCACGCCGAAACGAGCCTTTCAAACGCTGAGATGTTCCCGGCCGCGATGAAAGATCGTGGTCTGGCCAAGCTCGTCGGCATGCCGACGCCGGGCTACGTCATCTACACGTCCGGAAGTCGACTAGTAGACGGCACGAGCATCCGGATCCCGGGGACGGGCGTGTACCGAATCGATGGCACGCCGACCGAGAATATGGGTCAGCAGCCGGACATAAAGGTCGACATCACCCCCGACGAGTATTTCGCGGGCAAGGA
>JBKJIP010000250.1:0-5121 GCA_046598515.1 Fimbriimonadaceae bacterium
CCTGCAACTCATCAAAGAACCGCTGTTCCGCCTCATTGATCGCACGACCGACTGTCTGGAAGTCATGCGCCGTGCCCTTAGCGCCATCGAGTTTGACCCCGTGGCTTGCGAGAGAGCGATGTCCCCTGAACTTCACGCGGCGGAACGAGCCTTCGCCCTCGTCCAGGCGGAAGGAATCTCGTTCCGGGAAGCCTATCGTAGGGTCGCCGCCGACCTCAAATCCTAAAGAAACTGTTGGTATTCCGGATAAACACCCGTATACTCATGGCGGGGTTTGATATGCGCATAGGCTTGGCCGTCATCGCTTTGTTCGCTGTTCTGGGTTGCGGGAAAAACCTTCCGCCGGGTGCGGAGGCATACGTCACGAGCGGGTGCAAGGAAGTTCACCGCGAGGAACTGCGCGTTTTCTATAACTGCCAGGGCAAGATCATCGACTTCCGCGACAAGGTCGCCATTCCTGAAGCGAAGAAGCAGGGGGCCAAAGTCGACCCAAAATTCGTCATGATCTACAAGAAGGGAACCTACACGATCGCTTCGACTCGGGGCCAATACGCTTTGGTTGAGGGTGAAGCCGAGGCGGACACCTCGAAGCCGGGTTACGCCTTGATGATCCTCACGTACAAGATTCCGTAATCTTCTGGTTTTCTTATTGGTGGGGCCATGCGCCTTATCGGTTGTCACTCGGGCTCGACCGTTCTTCTATTCATTGCACTCACGCGAGAGAGGAGAATGAGATGAACGAGATTCGAGAAATCCACACTTACGAAGACACACCTTCAAATGGCACGGCGATGGTGGGCATTTTTATCGTCGCGCTGATCGCACTGATCGGCATCGGCTTGGCCGTCTGGCAGCCGTGGACCGCACCCGCTCCGAGCCGCACGGAGACGACCATTATTCAGCAGCCGGCTCAGAACGCGCCGGACACGACGATCGTCAATCCGCCTAACACGACGATCATTAACCCGCCCGCACAAAACTCGGAGCCTTCCAAGACCGAGATCAATATCAACGGCGGCACCGGCGAAGCCAGCACGACCGGCGGATAGTAACCGACTTCTGAACCTACAACTCCATAGAGATTCCCTACTACCTCCAGAGCCCGGCTGCAAAGTGTGGTCGGGCTTCCCCTTTTTGAACCTCTTATTTTCTGAGAGTTCCCTTATGGTTGTCGAGTGGAAATTTATGGTTAAACTATGGCTGTCAACGTTCCATACAGTATTCCCGCCAACTGTGGCGAGGGGAGGAAAGAGATATGGACAGAATCAAGCGAATTTACACTTACGAGGATGGAACCTCGAACACCGGTGCCATGTTGGGAATTTTCGTCGTTGCTATCATCGCCTTGCTTGCGATCGCAATGGCCTTCTGGCAGCCGTGGAATAGTCAGACTCCGGTTACAAATGAGACGAGAATCATTCAGCAACCGGCTGATGCTCCTGACACCACCATCATCAACCCGCCGAACACGACAATCATCAATCCGCCCGCGCAAAACTCGGAACCGTCCAAAACCGAGATCAACATCAATGAAGGCGCAACCGGATCGCCCAACAGCGGTACGACGACCGGCGGCGAAGCCAGCACAACCGGCGGCTAATCTGGGAGTGCGCGGCCCATGGCCGCGCTCTAAAATGGGGCTGTACAGGGCCGACTAAACCCTGTACTCGCCACCAAGATGAGTATCCCGGCCAACAATGAAGTTGGCCGGGATTTCTTTGTTTGAACGCTCAAACCCGTGTGCTTCACTTTTGTTGTTTTCTTATCACAAAGCCTAATCATCTTTTAATAGGCTTAGTTTTGACTTCGTTTATCTTCACATTGCACTCGCAAACGAGAGGAGAACAAGATGAACGAAATCCGTGAAGTACACACCTACGAAGATTCCACTTCTTCGAGCACCGCAATGATGGGCATTTTCATCGTCGCCCTAATCGCTTTACTTGCCATTGGCCTTGCCGTTTGGCAGCCTTGGGCAGCGCCGGCCGTCACGCCGACGAGAACCGAAACGAACATTATCCAGCAGCCGGCCGACGCTCCGGATACGACAATCGTCAATCCTCCGGACACGACGATCATCAACCCACCTGCTCAGAACAGCGAGCCATCCAAGACTGAGATTAATCTCAATGGCGGCGGCACGACGGGCAACTAACGTCTTCGACAATAAACAACCGCATAGAGATACCTACTTCCCACCTCCAAGCCCGGCCAACCCATTGGCCGGGCTGTTTTTGCGTATCAGTTTGAAACCCGGCGTGACTTCGTGAATCACATCGTCCGACCCCTGAACGCTTTGGGGGCGACTAATGACCGCCCAGTACTTCGCCTTAGAGTTCCAGCCGGGAGGAACGGGAATCACGTGAACCGTCATGGCCTCACTCGAACCGGCCATTCTGATGAGATACTGAGCGCCACGCGGACTCTCGAAGAAAGGCGCAAGGGCCGGCGGCCCACTCTCCGCCGCCTTGCGAAAGTCGGCGAGCAAAGTCGCGGCGTGGGCTGCATATAGGAAGGAGTATGATAGCGAACATAGGTTTGTAGAGGAGTCAGCAAGGCAATGTCGTTCGCTTGTGATAAGCTGAATTTCGCCCGATCATGTGGTGGAATGCCGTAGAATTGTTTTTAGAATGAAACTTAGCGAGGCCATCAAGGAAATGAAGGATCAGTGGATGCCTTCCGGATCAGCGCTGACGGTGCGAATCCAGAAGGCGATGTGGTCCTTCACGATAAAGGCCGCGCAGAGTTTGACAAGCGTCTGATCGCGGGTCGAGTTCGCAATGTCTACGTGACCTATGCTGGTGAAATGTTCCCTGAGGGTTATGCCGCACTCTTCTAATGAGAACTCACATCGGAGCCAATGTAATCGTGCTTCGGCGGCACGGGCTCGATTCAATCTGACCTCGTGGTAGACACCGGAGCAATGATCACGATCCTGTCAAGTGCGATGCTTGAGGTCATCGGTTATCCTGTTTCGAACGCTCCAGCCAGCCAACAGGTCATAACGGGTAACGGAGTCATTCATCTGCCAAAACTTGAGGTCTCAGAGATCCGAATCCAAGAGCTCACGATAAAAAGCCTGATGGTGTGCGCGCGTACAATTCCAGAGATCGCTCATTTCGGCGGATTGATCGGCATGAACCTTCTCAAGCAGTTCCGGAGCATCTTCGATGGTCCGGACGGCATTTTCGAGATGTCCTAACCCATCGGAGTTTTCTCGGTCAGGAAAGGTACAACCTTAGCGTGAACGCCGATTTCCAGTCCTGGCTCGCCTCAAACTTGCAGACGCTCAAAGACCAGAAGCTCTATAAGATTCCGAAGATCCTAGAGACGCCTGCCGGCGGCCGCGTCCGCATGAACGGCAAGGAAGTCGTCAACCTTTCCAGCAATAACTACCTCGGACTCGCCAATCATCCGAAGGTCCGCCAAGCTGCCCTCGACGCGATTGAGCGCTGGGGCGTCGGCGCGGGTGCGGTTCGCTGGATCGGCGGCACGATGGCCGTTCACGAAGAGCTCGAACAGCGCCTCGCCAGCTTCAAGCATGTCGAAGCTGTTCTCGTCTTCACGGGCGGATTTACGGCCAACTCCGGCTGCATTCCCGCCGTGCTGACCGACAAGGATGTCGTGATCTCCGACGAGCTCAACCACGCTTCGATCATCGACGGCGTTCGCCTCTCTCCCGCCGCTTACCGTAAGTCCGAGGGCTGGGTCTACGCGCATAAGGACATGAACGACCTGGAGCGGGCCCTCAAATTGGCGAATGAGAAGGGATTTGAGAAGAAGCTCATCATTACGGATGGCGTTTTCTCCATGGATGGCGATATCGCCCCCATGCCCGATATCGTCCGGCTCGCCGAGCAGTACGGCGCCTTGACGATGATCGATGATGCCCACGGCTCCGGCGTGCTCGGCAAGCACGGCGCGGGCACAGTTTCCCACTTCGATCTCTACGGCCGGGTGGACATACAGCTAGGCACCCTCAGCAAAGCCCTCGGCGTAATCGGCGGCTACATTGCCGGCTCCGCGCTTCTAAAGGACTGGCTCATCAACCGCGGACGCCCTTATCTCTTTTCCACCGCCCACCCCCCCATGGTCGCCGCCGCCCTCATCGCTGCGCTCGACATCATGGAAAACGACCCGACCCCCATGCAAAACCTTTGGGATAACACCCGCTGGTGGAAGCAGCGCCTTCAAGAGGAAGGCTTTGACACCATGGGCAGTGAAACCCCGATCACTCCGGTCTATGTCGGCGACGAAGGGCAAGCTCAGGAAATGGAGCGACTTCTCTTCGATGAAGGCGTCTACGCCCTCTCAATTTCCTTCCCGACGGTCGGTCGAGGCAAAGCAAGGCTTCGGACCATGCCGAATGCAACCCACACCCAAGAAGACCTAGAGTTCGCTCTTCGGGCCTTCAAGAAAGTTCGGGATAAGTTGACTGTTCCGGCATAGAAAGGAGTTTCCCGTGTGGGTCGCGGATGCCCGTCCCGCGACACCCCCGGCAAGCCAGCTACTTCTGCCGAACCAAAAACTTCACCCCACTCTCCAGATAGTCATTCGCGAGGTCCACGACTCGCGTATTCCCCTTCTTGTCGATAAGAATGTAGTCCGGATAACCGTCCCCGCCCATCATCTTCAGGAACTTCCCCTCATCGAAGGCAAGCGGAAACTTGTACTTCAGTGCCTTCGCCGCCTCAAGGCGTTTCGCCGTATCCACATCGCTATGAACGCCCACGATCACAAGCGTTCGCGTGAAGTCCGTCCGCAGCTTCTCCAGCAAGGGTGCCGCCTTCTTGCCTTCCTTATCCCAGAAAGCCCAAAGAACCACGAGCACGACCTTGCCCTTCATCTGAGACCACGGAAGCGGCTGATTCTTCGGCGTGTTGCGCCAGATCTTGGTGTCGATCGCCGGCGGCGCCAAGCCTTCCCGAGCGTTCTTGATCGCGTCAGTCTGTCCGCCCCGCTCGCGGACAAGCGCACGGTCGTCCATGCTCTTTTGGGGAGCCAGAACGATGCTCAAAGCCAGAGATAAGATCACGTTAAGCCCCCGCGCTCACGCCTAAAATCGTCGAGCGGAGACGAAAACGCGACGGAAGCCGCTAAGAGAATCAACGCGGTTTTCAT
>JBKJIP010000441.1:0-7281 GCA_046598515.1 Fimbriimonadaceae bacterium
GTCTGAACGATGAAATCGATACTCAGCATTTTGTGTCTTGGGGCCATTGCGATGGCGAATGCGCAATGGACGGAGACAACCTACCACGAGAACAAAAACACTTGGAGTACTACGGCCAACGTGAGCCTGACCGCTGGATGGACAACGCTCTTTCACAATCGAGCATGCCACTTCACCGTAACCGGCTCGAGCACCCAGAGTCCAAGCTGGCGGGCCGTTTTCGCCGACATCTGCGACAACGAGTGGATGTTCGAATGGTCCCAGACGTTCTTCTTGAACCAGGCGGCGCAGATACCTGGCACGGAGACGGGATTTGCTTACGTCGATGGTGCAAACGCCTTTACTCGCACCAATCCATCGGATTCCGCATCGAGAAGCGTCGATGGATACATTGTCACGAGCTACACCATCGTTCTCCCTGGCGGAGGGGGCTCCTAAGTGCCGATCCGCGGGTTCGCAGTGATCGCCTTCGGGCTGGCTTTAGCGGCAGTATCTCCTTCGCAAGAGGAGAAGCGTTTAGTCAAAGGGTTACTGCTGGCCTGCGGGCAACAGAAGCTCGCCCGCTTGGAGAAGATGTACAGCTACGGAATGGACTTCTCTGAGCTTTCGGCAAAGGCTGCGGACGCGAACTGTTTTGTTCTTGCTTGGGGTAGGCGCAGCGCTATCGTCCTCGACCTCGATGCCGCCCAACTTGGCGAACTCAAGTTTTCGCGAGACCTAATGGGTGCCTTCCTTTCGAAGGCCGATGCCAGCGGGACGATTCGCATGGGCGATCTGACCGCGGACGAGATGAAGTCGGCAACGGCCTTCTTCGAAAGGACACAGCCCAATCTCGTTGGGAAGAGTCAGAAAGATCTCAAAGATTTTCGACTGGGTCTCTTCACCACGCCGGAAGTGGATTTGGTGGGAGATAAGGGGGCTCGCTCAACGCATTTGAACTTGGGCACCAACCCAATGACGGGTAGTAAAGCAATCGAGGCTCTCAATGCCGGCGCGTTTCCAAATCCTGGAGCTTTATCTCAGAAGGAGCGAGACGAATCCGCAGAAGTTGGATTCGCTTCATACCGGGAGCGCTCCACTTTGATAGTTAAGGCGCTCGGTGTCGCCCTGGATAACTTTGCGGAAGGCATGAGGGAGTTATCGTCCCTTATCGACAGTAAGTGCCGAGATTCGCAGGTAAAGACCGAAGCGGTAGCCCAAAAGCTTTACGAAAAATTCGGCTCAAAGTTAGACTTCGGTGCGCCTGATTTTCAGTCTTCGATCGAAGCTTCCCTGAACGGAAACTGGGAGAGTTTAGGGTTTAGGAGTAGAGAGGATGCCATAAACTTCATGAAGGGAGCTCAGACTCAAAATTCCAAAATTAGCATCGGAATTGGATGGCGGGCGTCGCCGTTTGAAGGGAGCGCTGGAGCTTCCATTGTCTACATTGTTGGCTCATTTCCAGGCAAGAGTCCGTAAACCACATCGGGCCTCGGTCAACGACGATCTGCCTGGACGTGTCGCCATCGAGGTCGATGAAACACGAGGAGCGGCCAGAAACCCGAGCACCTCCCAAGCGTAGCGTAGAATCCAAAATCATGGCCCCCCATTTGAAATCTCTGGCGAAAAGCGAAGAAGATCACCAGGTTCAGAGAACCGCCAGAAATGATCGAACGAATTAGGGGTTTGGACCCATCTCTGCTATAGTGATATTGGCGTTGTAGGGTTCGCTGGTGTCATGCGCGTGGTGAAGAGATGTTAGAAGCACAGGCCATTGGGTTAAGCAAATCTGAGATCGCAGCCGATGAGCTGCGGCTCATCAGCCGATGTCGAGTCGGCGATGAAACGGCCATGGCCGCGATCATCGATCGTCACCGTACCCGCCTGATTCGAACCGCCGCGAACTTGATGCGCGATCGTCACGAAGCGGAAGACATCACCCAAGAGACTTTCCTCAAGGCTTTCCGCGAGATGCACAAGCTGCGGGATGACCGCGCTTTCTCCGGATACCTATATCGAATCTGCGTCCGCCTATGCATGGATCGCTTGCGCCTCAAGAGAGCCGAGCCCTCCGAGTTCGATCGCATTCAAGAGCATGAGGGTGGCACCGTTGAGAACCGCGTGGTGATCGACAAGCTCCTTCGCGAGCTCCCGGCCGATTTGCGCACTACCCTTTTGCTTCGAGAAATCGAGCGGCTCTCCTACGAGGAAGTCGCCGAAGTGATGCACGTTCCCGTGGGAACGGTGCGCTCGCGCCTTCATACGGCCCGCGAGCGATTCCGAAAACTTTGGCTGGAGTCACAGGAAGAGTGAGCCGAATTTCCCGCGCATGCCGTCGGTATCGAGATCTTGCGGACGAAGTCGTCGACCGCGAGCTAAATACGCGCGATGCATCGTTTTATGATGCTCATCGCGAGGCTTGCAAAGACTGCCGTGAGTATGAGGTTCAGGGTGCTCTTGCCCTGAATATGCTCCGGGACTTCGCCGAAGTCGAAACCGAGGACAGCAGTCGACTTACCGAGCGGATCGTGCGCCGCGCACGACTGCAAAACATTAAAGGAAGCGTTCGCTACTGGATGCCGGCTCTCGGTGGCATGGCCATCGGCGCATTGATGATGATGGCGGTTCTGCAGCTCGTCGGCAAGTCCGATGTTCTGCCCAGAAATGCCAATGACCACGGCGACGCCCGCCGCATCGAGCAATCGAACACGGTCTTTCCCGAACTCCGACTCAAGTAGTTCGGTGGCCCCAGAAGATCGCCTTGGGCGCTCTTTTCGGCGCATTGCTGACTCTGGCCCTGGTGCCATTCACACGAACGTACATCTTCGCGGGATTTGCTCCCTGGGGTCCCGACTATTCCTTGGTCAATCCGCCAAAGCTCACCAGCGACCCTGATCTGGCCGAGTCGGCAGTTTGGGTGGAAACCTGGGCCCAAAAGGTGGCCAATCGAACGCTCGTCACGTCAGAGGACATCAACAAAGTGATTACCGTTGTCCGACATGCCGCGGCGGATGAATCGGAGAACGCCTATTGGTGGCAATCGCTCGCCGCGCTGGAGTCCAGCCGGGGGAGAGAAGATCTGGCGAAAGTTGCTTGGCACGAAGGCGCGAAAAAGAGTCTTTGGAATGATTACCAACACGATCGCCTGATGGCCAATCGCGCCCGGCTTGATCCCGAGGGCCATGGATGGTCTCATGCCGCAGCCTACGATATCCAGAACTACGCGGTGATGGAGCGAATCAAATTTTATGCGCGCCTAGTGATCCGGAACGCACCCCTCGAAACTGAGGAGGGGCTATCCGCGAGGATGGACACCCTACGCAACGGCACCCTCATCCGCAATTATGCGACGCTGATCCAACTTGGCCAATATGGGGTGCAGCTCATCGAGATGTCGGCGTACCCCTCGAAAGTCCAGATGATCCGAAATCCGAGCAAACTGGTTCTCGGTCGTATGTCGTTTCATGACTTGCTCAAGAATGGTGGGCGGGATATCGATGCCGCCGACGCCGATGCCACGTTTCGGGCTAACGATGGTTGGACGGCTTTTGCGGATACCGACCAAGCTCGAGAGAACGCGACATCGCTCAAGTTGGCGCTTGCCCTCGCCACCTGCTTTCCCGGTGGCATGCTGTGGGCGGCTCTCTTCGGATGGGGAATCTGGAGACTGGGGGAGTGGTCAGCGAATTCGGATCGAGCTTCCAATATCTGGCGCTATCCGTGGTGCTTGGCGATCGGCATATTGATGGCTCTTGCTGTGGGCCTCCTCACGAGGTCATTGCTTTCGGGAGTTAGCGTCTTGGGCGCCTTCTGCCTCCTCGCCTGGAAGCCGCCGCGCGTGCGTTATTCCGGAGACTTGGCTCTGGGGCCGCTCTATGGCTTTCTCGTGCTGTGCTTCGGCGTCCTGATTACAGTTGGCGTCACTTGGGTGGCAATGGGTGTTTCCCGTGCCGGATGGACCCTCGCGGATCGCTTGCCCATTCCGGGCGAGTACTTCGGGGTTTCCAACTTGGGCGTCGGACTCTTGGCGATTGGGTTGGGGATCGCCATTGTGCTCGGCCCGGCGTACGCTTGGGCTTACAGGATCGATCCGGCCAGAATCGTCAGCCGAACCATGGTGCTTATCGGCCGCCGGATGGCGCTGATGTGCGTGGTTTTCTCGGTTCTCTCCGCGCCGCTCGTCCTATATGCGGATAATGCGTTGGGCGGCGAGATGCGGAAGATTGTCGCGAACGAGCCGCTGTACTATCTTCAGCGCTAGGTTCGATTTCTTCGTTCCCAAACTACGTGGCCGTCGGCATAGACGATAGCCCGTCCGCTGCGACCGTTGATCCGGCCCAAGGCGGTGCCCGATGGGTCCTTGATATCGCCGAGATTCTGGCCGTTCATCGAGTATTGGAAGCCCGAGAAGATTCCGGGGTCCTTAGCATACGGGAACAACATGTCGAGATTGCCCGTGCTTTGCGGTAGGAGGTCGTCCGCGTCGGCAGAGTAGATCTGCATTGCGATGCCAACTTGCTTTGCCTGATCGGACAGGGCTTTCTCCTCCCACTCGTTATAGAGCTTCAGGAAGGCGTCGATGGGCATCGTCTTGATCTCGCGAACGAAGATGTTGCTGCGATCCCAATAGGCGAGGGCGGTCTTGCCGGGACCAAGCCTGACTCCTTTGGCGTCGGAAGAAATCATGGCCGTCATGTACGCGGGTTCCGGCATGTGCTTGCCGTTCTTGACCTCTTCCGTTATGACCCATCTGTCACCGAGCCGACTCTCAGATGAGGCTTTCTGAAGACGGCGGACAGCCAGCCATTGAGTTGGAATCTGGACGCCCTCAGTCTTGGCAACCTTCGTGACCACGTAGGGATGATCACCTACCGGGAATTCGCTATCGCCGGGTTCCGCCTTTCCGATCGAACGTCCCGTGCTCAGGTCGAGTTCATAAATGCCGTCGCTTGCTCCGCCATGGATCTCTAGGACGAGTTTGTTTCGGTAGATTCGCGCGTACAACTGCTGAACACCCGCCGGCGTTTCCACCTCGCTAATCTTGCCACCAGAGTAGGTGAAGGCGGCCGGCTTCTGACCGCCCTGCGCGGCCACAGTAATGATCGCACCATCCCCCGCAAGTGCGGGAGTTACGTCCACTTGGCGATCGCGCGGGTCGAAGATGGGGGTTAGTCGGGCGGAGTCGGTTTGATAGCGGTAGACAGGGCTGGGCTCGTCGTTCGAGTTGTTGAAGAGCCAGGCGCATTTCGCGGATGCCTGAAACTCCACTGCCAGAGGTCGGGGCGTGGTTAGAACTTTGGCGAGTTTCTCGGACTTGCGATTCCAGAACGAAACCGCCGTACCATCCTTGGTTTGGATTTGAGCGCAGAGCGCGGAGTCATCGCTCGCCCAATCGAGACGCTCGACTTTGCCGGAGCCAATCGGCTTGGCCGGGCCGAGAATGTAAGCCAGACCGTCCGTTTCCGTCACATCTCGCCGGAGATCGACATCCGGAAATGGAAGTTGAGCTTGGACAAGCAAAAGCGAAGCGGCAAACCTCGAAAGCATATTTGAGAGACGGGGTTTTCTCGGCTCCCGGTTCTGAGGAAGCTCTTGGAATGTCGCGGTACGGACCCCCGCGACCCACAATTGGGATTTCGGGTCCTTGGGCGGTACCCTTTGACTTGTGAAGCACGAACTTCTCTATCGGCCGACCTTTTCGGTAGCCCGCGTCATGCTCGATCCCGGAGAAAGCATTCGGGCGGAGAGCGGAGCGATGGTCAGCATGTCCTCGACAATCCAGATCGAATCGAAGGCGCAGGGCGGTCTCGGCAAGGCGCTCGGACGCCTACTGACGGGAGAGTCGTTCTTCCAGACCACGTTCACCGCGACCAATGGGCCGGGGGAAGTCATTCTCGCGCCGAGCGCTTTGGGTGACGTTTTTAGCGTAGAAGTGACTCCTCAGAGCGGCATGATGGTGACGAGCGGCTGCTACCTGGCCTGCGACTCCGCGCTGAACATCGAGACGAAAATGTCGGGGCGGGGATTCTTCGCGGGCGAGGGCCTGTTCCTTATGCGGGTGTCCGGCCAGGGAACTCTGCTCGTAAGTTGTTTCGGCGCGATGCACGCGGTACAACTGATGGCTGGACAGCCGTATGTAGTGGATACGGGGCACATCGTCGCCTTTCAAGAAACGATGCAGTACAGCGTCCGGACGGTGGCTCGAGGCCTGATGCAGTCGTTCACATCGGGTGAAGGCTATGTGGCCGAGTTCGTCGGCCCCGGCGTTCTTTACATCCAGACACGATCTCCGCAGAGCTTTGGACCATGGCTAAATCAATACATCCCGCGTGGCTCTTAACCCTTCTGCTCCTGCTTCCCGGATGCGGCAGTAGCGGTGGGCTGGACTTCTCGGTCGCGCCAGTTGAGAAGGGGGGAAAGCGGGCAAAGCTCTCAGACTACAAGGGCAAGGTCGTCGTCATCGATTTCTGGGCCACCTGGTGTGGCCCTTGCGTGGTCAGCATGCCCGCGATGGACACCCTTTATCGCAAGTACAAGGATAAGGATGTCGTGGTGATGGGCGTTTCGCAAGAAGAGCGCTCGAAGATCACCGAGTTCCTGAAGTCTCGCCCTGTCTCCTATCCGATGTTCATCGATGACTCGGGAGGCATGGGCGGACCGTCCAAGCATTTCGACACCAACGTTCTGCCCACGGTCGTCCTGATCGATCGAAAAGGGAACGCGGTTTACAAGCAAGAAGGCTTCGATGGGAGCACGGCCGATCTCGAGAAGGAGATCGACAAGGTTCTCTAGTGGTGTGGCGACAGCCTTTCGAGTCCCGGCCGATCGCGCCGGAATCCGTCGAGGTGCCCCTGGGCATACCGGACGATTGCGTCGTGCTGATTGGCCCGCTCGCCGGCTGGAACGAAATGATGTTATGGGAGCGTCTTGTTGCGGAAAGCGGCCGGGAAGTTTGGTTTGCCGTTCAAGCGGACGCCCGGATGGCGCAAGCCGTCATTCCTCGTTCGCGATTGGACCGAGTTTTGCTTGTCACAGAGAGTGGCGCGGAAGTGCGGGCCGTCGGCGTGCGTAACGGGATTGCCGTTGTTGCATTCGAAGGGAAGGCGACGGAGGCAGCGTTGGATCAGTTTATGGAGGCAATGAAGTGACAGGAGCCCTTTTGGGTGTGATTTTGGCGACGCAGGTGAGCGCGCCGCGACTGCGGACGATACTGCCGAACGGGGCGATCGTGCTCGTCGAGAGCATGCCTCAGGCGAAGGCACTCCCCGTGCAACTCTTCGCCTCTTCACGCGGCGTAGAAGA
>JBKJIP010000249.1:0-6336 GCA_046598515.1 Fimbriimonadaceae bacterium
GCCGTCGCCAAGACCTACAGTCCGATAAGAGAATATGGAGGCTGGGGAGTCCGCGGCTTCGGGAAGAGGGTTGCCTACAACTCGCGTGGAAATCAGGGCGTGTTGCTGACTCTGAAAGATGGCGCCACGCTCATGTTAGGCACTCAAGAACCGACTGAACTAGAGGCTGTGATTGCGGTTGGCATGCGTCCCCGATAATCCGAGTTGAGCCCAATTGTGGGGATGCCACCTTACGGATCAGGGCTCCTTTGATAGTCGGTCGTCGCCGCCATCCGGGGGCGGAATGGCGGGAACAGTCTAGGGCCGAAAGTGGTTTTCGCCATCCGCCCACGGGTGGCGACGCCGAGCAGCCTCCGCCCGCCGATAGCTCAAGAAAAATCAAGAAAAGTCCCGGGACCTGTTGACACCGCCAATCTCGCCTGGTATCATCCGCTTCCTGTCTATGAGCAACACACTCATCCGGCACTGACGATCGAGAAGAGGTCCCTTTCTTCTTGAGACCTCAGTGAACAACCATATCTCGTCGTCGTGGGCACCAATGGTGGTGACCCCTACTCCAAGTTTGCGCGGGCCGAACGCTCTGGGTTATCGCTTGTAATGCGCCCATCCCCATTGCGAATAGCTTGTCCGCGCTTTGCCGAATCCGCTCGCTAACACCGAGCGGCTGTGCGGGCCGAATGTCCTGGGTTACCTCACCACTAAACCGGGTGTGAGACCCCGGATCCAGGCAGGCGCTTGTCCGCACGCTTCCTATCCTCCACCCCGGAGTTGCTCCGGGGTGAATAACCAGGCATCTTACAGCCGGGCCGATTGCCGAGGCGGCGGGAGGCGAGGGACGATCGATGAGAGGGCTCATCGCTTGTTTCACGCTCTCGATTCGCGGAAGCCCAGACCTTGCCCGGCTCCGATCCAACCGAAACATCCCACTCAGGAGGACCAAGACATGAAGTACGCACAGATTTTGAAGAACGCAACCCAGCGCCGGGGACTTATCGGCGAGAAGCAGGTCCAAAACAGCGCCGGCGGATTCGTATTCGCCGTCGACGAGTGGATGCTCCTGGATCGATTTCTCATCCTGGGATCCGAATCCGGGACCTACTACATCGGGGAGACCAAGCTCACGCTCGAGCACGCCGAGAACGTCGTCAACCTCGTCCGAAAGAATGGTGTCCGCGTCGTGGAGCGGATCGTGGCGGTCAGCCGGGACAACCGGGCGCCCAAGAACGATCCGGCGATCTTCGCGCTCGCGATCGCGGCGTCCTATGGGGACGACCGAACGCGGATCGCGGCCTTCGCTGCGCTGCCTCGGGTCTGCCGAACGGGAACGCACCTTTTCGGCTTCGCGGAGTCCATCCGCGGAATGCGGGGTTGGGGTCGAGGGCTTCGAAAGGCAATTGGGAATTGGTACAACGTACAGGACCCGAACGGATTGGCTTACGGCCTGGTTAAGTATCAGAGCCGAAACGGCTGGTCGAATCGTGACCTGCTGCGTTTGGCCCACCCTAAGCCGGTCAGCGAGGCGCACCATACGCTGTATAAGTGGGTCGTCGATAACGAGCTTCAGGGTGACGCTCCGCTCGTTTCAGCGGTCTTGGCGCTGCGTGGCGCGAGCATCGACCAGGCGGCGACGCTGATCCGGGAGAGCCGAATCCCTCGGGAAGCGGTGCCGACCGAATTGCTTCGGGAGCCGAAGGTTTGGGAAGCCTTGCTCGAGAACATGCCGTTGACGGCCATGCTGCGAAACCTCGCCAACATGACCCGCCTTGGTGTGATCGCTCCGGGCGCACCGGCCACGGCGAAGACCTGCGCGGCACTGACGAATGCGGAGAACCTGAAGAAGGCCCGCGTTCATCCGCTCGCGGTTCTGAACGCTCTGGGGACTTATGCGGCTGGACGAGGCGTGAAGGCCGATGAGACTTGGACGCCGGTCACCTCGGTGGTCGACGCCTTGAATCAGGCTTTCTACGCGGCGTTCGTCTCGGCGGAAGGTTCCGGAAAGCGGGTGCTGTACGGATTGGACGTTTCGGGTTCCATGGCGGGAACGCGGGTCGCGGGAATGCCGAGCCTCGATTGCCGAAAGGCGTCGGGAGCCTTCGCGCTCGTCGCGGCTGCGGTCGAGAAGGACCCGACCTTCGTGGCGTTCGATACGGAGGCGTATCCGCTGTCGCTGTCGCGAAATCGCCGGCTGGACGACGTTGTCGGCTTGCTTGCGAAGACGGGTGGAGGCGGAACGGATTGCGCCAAACCGGTGACCTACGCCTTGGCGAAGAAGATCAAGGTCGACGCGTTCGTGATCGTGACGGACTCGGAAACCTGGGCGGGTGAGCACCACCCGATCCGGGCGGTCGAGCATTACCGTCGAATGATGGGAATCCCGGCCAAGCTGGTCGTAGTCGCGATGGCATCGAACCGGTTTACATTGGCCCGGCCAAAGGATCCGATGAACTTGGACGTGATCGGACTCGACCCAAGCGTCCCGGGCGTGATCGCGCAGTTTCTGCGCGAGTAGGAGACTCCCCTCTCCCTGATCGGAGGTTCGTGCCGATTAGGGAGAGCGGGCAGGGGGTGAGGGTTCTCGCAACGGGGAGATCGCGAACCGAGAGCCGTCGGACCCTTCCCTCTCCTCGATCGAATGTTTAGTGTCGATTTCGGTGGCAGAATCAGCGTCTCGACGCGACCTCCAACTATGCAGTTTAGATAACACTACCTAGCCGCCCTATCGGTAATAGCCTCAATCACCTTAGCCACGAAACACCGACAAGCCGTCCCCGCTAGGGGACACCTGGGTGGCAATGACCAAATGCCCTTCAACTACCTGTTTCGCGCCGTGGCCCAAAACATGGGCCGGCTCTGCGACTCAGATGGTCAGGGCTGGCTATCCCGCTGTTTGCTGATCGCGAACCACAACCCTCATTTCATCGGAGAGCGCATTGCTTCTATGGAGCATCGCTTAAGTAGGCCGAGCAGCGTTAACGTCTCCCCGCGTGAACGATTAGCAACGTGGTTCGGCCCTCCCCCGTAATCTCAGACATGAGCTGGAACCGCTACCTTGTGCTTCCCATCCAAGTCGCGACCGCGTTCGCGGCATTTGGAATCGCGCACCAGATTTCGCCTGAGGCCCGTCTGGTAGGTCCGTTCCTACTCCTCTCGCCCATGTTGGCGATCTCCATCGCCGCCCTCCCAAACCTGCTTCGCGGTCGGAGCGAGAGGTACCTTGAGTCCGACGAGATTCGCGATCGTTTTGAGCAGTTCGAACATCGGCTGAAGAAAGCTCCCAAAGTGATGTTGTTCTCCGATGAGAAGTATCCGCTGATTGTGGATAGCCAAGCTGACATCGTTTATGTCAATACGAACCGGTGGAATGATCTGAGCTGGGCGGAGCGAGACTTCCTCCTCGCCCGGTCGATCGCCAAACTTGAAGGAGAAGCCAAGCGGAAGTTTGTTGGCTGGCTGTTTCTCGGCGCGATGCTAGTGGCGGGCGTTATCGCGGCGCTGAATCTTTGGACAATTTTGGCGAGTCACGCGATCGCTGCGTGTCTCCTCTTTCGCGGATCGCTTGAGAGAGCCAAGAAACACGAACTCGACGCTGATCGCCGTGCCGTGCAGTTGACAGGCGACAAGAAGGCAGCCTTACGAGTTGTGCGAGCCGAGGGCAAAGGGCAACCCTACCCGCTTGTTGAAGTGAAAGAGAGGGTTGCAGCGATCGAATCCGTCAGCCTGTAAGATGAAGTGACTCCTAGATCAATCCTAGTCGGCAACTTGTTGTAATCGCACGAACTCCCCTTTGCGTCACTTTGGGCCCTTTGCGCCTTTGCGTTAAAAGGCAAGCCCAAGCCACGACCAACGTGGAAAGTCCAAGGTTCCTTTAACGCAAAGGCGCAAAGAACGCGAAGATCGCAAAGAGGAGGCGGATTCTTCGAGGGAGTTGACCTCCCAACCAGTTTCGAGCAACTTCCACGGGTGGTCACCTTCGAAAACGCAAACATCCCGCTCGAAATGAGCGGGATGTTTGTTACAACGCCTTGCGGCGCATCAGACTGATCCGAACTAACGGACGATAACGTCCAAGTCCTTATTCAACTGGATACCCATCTTGGTGTCCGTCTTCAACGTGACGTCGTGGAAGTTGCTCTTGTCCTTCTGCGTCAAGCCGAAGAGGTAACCGATGGCACCGCCGATGACCGCGTTGGTCAGAAGGTTGCCCTTCGTTACCAGTGCTAACAAGGCACCCGCGCCGGCGCCGTAGCCAACGTACTTGAGGTCGTCCTTCTGGGTCGTCTTGTTGGCGACCATAACGCCGTTCTCGGTTCGAATATCCTTCGAATCAAGATTGATCACGGACGCGTCGAGCGTCGCAACGTTGCCGCCCGGGAGGACGATTCGATCGAAGTCGAGGTCTAGCATGCCCGGCGAATCGTTGTTCTTAGCCGAAGCCTGGATAACGTGGCCCTGAATGATCGTGCCACGCGGCAGACCGGCGTACGAATCATTGCCCCGCGTGTCGAGGGTCGCGGTGAAGCGATCGCCCTTCTGCGCAGTCTTAGAGTTCAGCTCTTGGTTCAATAACAGCGGGAGGATCGTAGCTTGCTCGATCGTCAGCGGGCTGCCCGCGTTCGTGTTGTTATTGTTGTTGTTATTGTTGTTGTTCGAGTTGTTGTTGCCGATGTTGGCGCTGTCGGCCGTGTTGATATAGACCGCATCCATCGTCGGTTCCCATCGAACGTCCGCCCCAAGCGACTCGCCGATGAATCGAAGCGGGACATAAACCCGGTTGTTCCATTGCATCGGAGCCTGGTCCAGCACCATTTGGGTGCCGTTCACGGTCGCGGTTTTGTCACCGACATAGCAGACGACATCCTTACCAGCCAGTGATGCGCGAACTTCACGGCGAGACGAATTCCAATCGACGCCAGCGCCCATCTCCTCAAACACGCCGCGAAGGGGAACCATGACGCGCTGACCCATCATGCGAGGGCCGGAGTCGGGGAAGATAACGGTCTTGCCGTTCACGTACACGGAGATTTGATAAGCGTTTGCATTGGCCGTAGCCACAATCGAAGCCGCGAGCATCGCGGACAGAATCCATTTGGTCTTCATACTTGCCTTCCTTTCTGTGGGACACGGAAATGCCCCGTCACTGCTCTTTCAAGCGTTTTGAGGGATCAAGAAGGCGGCAAGAGGCTCGGGCGTCCTTATAAGAAACGCGTTAAAAGGCTACAATTCCGCCCACATGAGGCGCGCCACCGGGTTTAGAATTGCCTTTTTGGCGCCCGCCGTCTTGCTCTATGGCGTGTTCGTGCTCTGGCCGTTCATCCAAACTCTCTCGCTCTCTCTCTATTCCTGGCGCGGCGTCTCCGGCCAGAAGCGGTTCGTGGGAGTCGAGAACTACCAGAAGCTTTGGAACGACAAGGACTACTGGCAGTCGGTCCACAACACCTTGTGGATGCTGTTCGTGGCCGGCATCGCGCTGATCATCATCGGCGTCGTCATGGCGCACGCGATTCAAGGAAAGGATCGTCTGGCCAGAGTAGTTCGAGCCACCTACCTGATGCCGCACGTGGTGTCCCTCGTGGCCGTCGCATCGATTTGGCTCTTCCTGCTGAATCCATCGTTCGGACTCCTGTCGGGGCTCCTCAAAGCTGTTGGCGTGATGCCACCGAAGGCAGGCTGGCTTGGGGACTCCTCGACTGCTCTGCCGGGTGTAACCGCATCCTTTATCTGGTACGCGGCTGGCTTCTATATCATGCTCTTCGCGGCGGGTCTGAAGAACATCGACGGCGAAGTGATCGAGGCCTCCGAGTTAGATGGTGCCCGGGGTTGGACCCGATTCTGGCGCGTAACCTGGCCGCTCCTGTGGTCCGTGAAGAGGGTAGCGATTACCTACGTGGCCATCAACGTGGTCTCCGTCTTCGCCCTCGTCCAGGTCATGACGAACGGCGGTCAGCCGGATCGGCATACGCAAATGCCGCTGAACTATCTCTATGAGCGTTCTTTCGGAAACAGCCAGTTCTCGTACGGCATCACCACGGGCGTGGCGAACTTAGCGCTGACCATGCTCGTCAGCGTTGCCATCCTCTTCTTCTTCCGAAAGGATCCCACTGGGAGGCAGGCATGAGGGGCATTCCGCGAATCCTGCTGCTCATCGGATTTTTGCTCGTTGTGGTAACGCCCGTTCTTTGGGTGCTGGTGGGTTCGCTAAAGCAAAGCACCGAAGTCTTCACCAATCCCTGGGGCCTGCCGGAGAAGCCTCAATGGGGCAACTACGCGGCCGCTTGGAACGACGAGGGACTCGGCCAAGGTTTCATGAACTCGTTCATCGCCTGCGTTGTGTCGCTG
>JBKJIP010000379.1:0-4383 GCA_046598515.1 Fimbriimonadaceae bacterium
CGCTTGACCAACTGAGCATATCGTGGCAGCAGGCGGGTGGGCGAGTCGAAATCGAGCTGATATCCCTCAACGACTAACCCAGCTGAGCGGGCCGCGTCCCACTGAACCTTGATCCGCTTGGCGACGGCATCGGCCATTGATTCGAGGTCGAACTTTTCGAAGTGCCGGACCACGCCCCCATCGAAGTTGAACACTAGATGTAACGGCAACGCCTCCGCTCCCGACCCGTACTTCTGAGGGAAACGCAAAACGACATTTTTGCCATCGGTCGTAAAGGTTCCGGCGCGCACGAACATCTTTCGCACCCCGATTCGGGTCAAGTCCTCACGATCCCAGGGGGTGAGTGTGTACGGTGTCTGCCAAAACCAGAATGAGACCTCCGGCTTCAAAAGCGGCTTTCGGCGGCAAAGGAAGAGACCCAGGATGACCGCAATGATCAAGATTCCCGCGCCAACCCACTTCACGCCTCAAAGTATGGACGCGGCGGCGTGGAACTTACGCGGATAATAGGACACTGACTTGCTTTACGTTTGTCTCTTGATCTTTGGGTTTATCGGGATTCTCATCATGGCCGGCATGGGTGGCTTGCGGTCGGGCGGCGCCCGGACCGGGCACGGCGCGCGAGGGTCGGCGGTTCCTCGCGGAGGGCATGGCGTGGCCAAGGGTGGACATGGGCATGCGCGGGGCGCTAAGGTGGCGCAGCCTCGTTCTGCCAAAGCATCCGTCGGCGGCAAGCTAAAGTTCTCCTGGCTCTTCGACGGTTTTTCGCCCCTCGACCTCATGGCCATGGCGGTTGGCGCGGGAGCGGCGGGCATCATCGGCCGCAAAGTGTTCATGGATGAAGCCATCGCGGCGGGAATGGCGGTGGCGGGCGCATTCATCATGGACTTCCTGATCGTCAAGCCGATCTTCTCCGCAATACTCAGGTTCGCTTCCCAGCCTTCGACCGGGTTGGAAGGGATGATCACCCAACAGGTTACAGCTGACTCCGCCTTCGACACACGGGGACGCGGACTGATCCGGCTGTCTTTGGACGGGCAGACCTCGCAAGTGCTCGCTCAACTGGGCCGCGATGAAGTCGAAGCAGGCGTTGTCGTTAGAAAAGGGGACCCTCTCATCGTAGTTGAAGTCGACGCGATGAGCGGGGCTTGCACGGTCAGCAGAGAAATCGCAACCAGCGACTAAATGTGCTCGTACAATGTGGACGGAGATAATCCGTGGATCCTACATTACAACTGGCGCTGGGCGGAGTCGTTCTGCTCGTCGTCTTACTCATACCCGTCATCATTAGCCGCTTTCTAACCACTGTCGAAGCGGGCACCATTCGCCTCGTGACCAACTGGCGCGGAGGTACAACCATCTACAAGGGCCCCGCCAAAGCCGTCGAAATTCCGGTGTTTACCGTCGGAACGACGATCCCTTCCAAGGCCATCAACATCGACCTGGACATCGCCGACCAAACGGCCGATATTGATCGTAACGGGCAACCGAAGCCGATCAAAGTCCGAGTTCTCGCAAGTGCGATCGTCAGCGTTGGAGACAGCAACGAGATGATCAAAACGGCGGCGAACCGGTTCTTCGCAAAGCCGAACATGGAGCAAACGAGCACGTTAACCGACCTGCTCACCTCCACCGGCCGGCGTGCCATCAACCTACTCCATCACGACGAGCTTTTCAACTCGAAGGTCTCGTCGTACGACACAACCGAACCCGCCGTCGTGCGGGCCGCCCAGGCCCCAATTCCGGCTGAGGACGATGACCGCCTCGCGATCATCATCAAGAGCGCCTGCTCACGCGAGCTTCAGGACCTCGGCCTCGTTTTCAACTCCTTGAACATCAAGGAAGTGCAGAGCGAGGTTGCGGAAGCAAGACGGCGACAGAGCGCGGTCGAAGCGAAAGCTAACGCCGATATCGTCACCGCCGACCAAGAGCGACGCGCGCGAGAAGCGCAGCTCGGCGCGGAGCAGACAGTGAACGACAAGATGCGCGAGCTAGATCGCCGCAAGGCCGAGAACGCGGCCATCATCGCGGAAGCGGAGATGGGCAAGCAGCTCGCCTTGGCGAACCTTAGGGACGCCGAGCTGAAAGCGACACAAATCGCCAAAGCGAGCGCGGATTCCGAGCAAGTCAAAATCCAGGCCATCGCGGCTGCGGAAGCGGAGGCGGTGCGATTGCGCACGGTCGGCGCGGCTCAAGCGGATGCGATTCGCATGGTGAACGCGGCACTGTCTGAGGGAGGCAACGGCTATTTGGCCCTGCGTCAACTCGAGATGCTGCCCGCGATTGCCCCAAGGATCGCCGATGCCCTCGCCGAAGCCAAGATGATCACCATCAGCGGCGGCAGCGACGGAGTCAGCGCTCCGGAGGCGACGGTGAACAACATCCAGTCGGTCATCCAGACCGTGCTGGCTGCTCAGCTCATCCAAGGTGCGATGAAGGAGGCCCCGGATTCGGACGCGGCTTTGCCGCGTGGCGAGTCCGCACCCGTTCTTGCTTCCCAAAAGCCGGCGCTTCCGAAGGTCTCCGTTCCGCCCATTCAGGCGCCGAACGGCCAATCCTGACCCCAGCATTCCCCACCCGCCCCACGGGTGGGGATTTGAATCACGCCTCGATTGGTGGCTGGTCGGCACTCCACACGGGGGCGTGCGGAGTGAACAGCTCCCTACCGTTCTCGCTAGCACGTCCACAAGTGGCGATGCCGACCTGCCCTCGAATCCGTCAACTGGAATCAGGACCCCTCTCGAACAAGTCATCAGCTGGTTTGGGGCTGTGAATCGTCCATAGTGTTGCTATGCTCGCGACTCTCATTTGCTCTCTGCTTCTCGGCTCCGTTCAAGAGCACGACTCGAAGATGGGGATGACGGACAAGCAGATCGTGGCCAGGGGCCAACAGGACTTCGTCAACAACTATTCGGAGAAGTATGGGTCCAGCACAGCCGCCATGTGCGATGCCGAAGTGACCTATGGAGATGCGATCCTGCGTGTCAACAATCTTGCTCTAAAGGGCAAGTCGGCGGCGACCAGAGCCACCGTAACATCTCTCCGCAAGCACATGGAGACCTTCCGTAATGAGATGGCCGACATAGGACGAGCTTTCTCGGGCGGGGGCACGATGTGGAACATCGTCTACTCGGGCACGACGGCCGATGTCGAGGAGACAATCGCGATCATTTCGGGTGTTCGAGCGAACAAAGCGAAATCCTTGAAGGTCTCCGACGGGACGAAAGCGATCAACGCACTCGCGAAGTACGCCAAGGATAACGAGGCGGAGTTCGAGACTTATCAGGACAGCGGGGGCGGCAAAGCCGAGGTGAATTCGAGTCTGGCCACAGCGCGAAAAGAGTACGCCCTCATCGTGAAGCTCGCGGCGAAGCGCCCGCGGCGCGAAAGCGACGCGATCATAGCGTTCGTAATCGACGGCGTCCGCCTCGCTCGGGAGTAAGGGCTCGCACTCCAAACTTACTTTCCGGGCCCGCCGAGAAGGCGAAGGCCGTTCAAGATGACCAGCACAGTCGACCCTTCGTGACCGACGACGGCCAAGGGCAATGGCAAGGCATTGAAAAGGGATGCTATAACGAGGCAAACGATCATGCCGACGCCAAAGATGAGGTTGGCCCAAATGATCTTGTTGGTGCGGCGGCCTAGGCGCACCAGTTCGGGCAAAGCCGCCAGGCGATCGCCCATCAAAACCACATCCGCCGAGTTGAGAGCGATATCGCTCCCCAGGCCTCCCATTGCAACGCCAACCGTCGCTCGAGTCAATGAAGGTGCATCGTTGATGCCATCTCCGACCATTAGCACTCGGTCTGTCTTTTCCATCTCCTCGATGAGCGCCGTTTTGTCGCCGGGCAAAAGAGAGGCGTGCCATGTTTCGACCCCCACTTCCTTCGCGACGACCTCGGCCGTCTGGCGCGTGTCGCCCGTGAGCATCGAAACCTTGGTCAGGCCCAAATCTCGCAGCTCGCCGAGAACTTTGGCGGCGTCCTTTCGCGGCTCGTCGCGGAGCCCGAGCGCAGCATATTCATGCTCGGCCTCAAGAATCGCTACTGTGAAGCCTCGTTTTTGAAGTTCTTCAACATGAGAAGCGAATTCGGCGGGCAGATCATCGAAGAATTTCGCCTGCCCTACCTTCACGGATCGGTTTTCAATGGAGGCGGTAACTCCGTATCCTGGCTTGTCCTTTTGATCCAAGGCCTCCGGAACATCCAGATTTAAACGGCGCGCAGCGCCAACGATCGCTTCCGCAATCGGATGACTCGAATACTGCTCCGCCGCCGCCGCATAGCGCAGCATTTGGCCTGCTTCCTTCGTGATCGTCTCGCCTCCGTGCCAGCATGAAGACTCATCGAGGGAAACGCCCGATCCCGCTGGGACCGCCCGGCA
>JBKJIP010000389.1:0-10906 GCA_046598515.1 Fimbriimonadaceae bacterium
CGAGCCGCCCATTCTAACCACCGGCGCATAGCTGCATCACCTCATGTTCGTTGGTCTGGCGAGCATCCACGATTGCGACGATCTCACCCCGCCTCATGACCGCAATCCGGTCGCATAGGCCCAGAAGCTCCGGCAGATAGCTGCTGATCAGGATCGCGGACTTGCCCTGATTGGCAAGCTCGTCGACCAAGCGAAAGATCTCCGCTTTGCTCCCAACATCGATGCCCCGGGTTGGCTCATCGAGGAGGAGAATCTCGGAATCTTGATCGAGAAGACGCCCGATGGCGATCTTCTGCTGATTGCCTCCACTGAGGGAGGAAATCTTCTGGGCTGGTCCTTGACACTTCACGCGCAGTTTGTCGATCACCACCTGGGTGCGAGCCGATTGATCCCGGTTCGGATCTGGCATCGTCAGGTTTTCGGCCAAGGTCAGGTTTAGAGCGAGGCCCTCCTTCTTACGGTCCTCGCTCACGAATCCGACTCTCTCGCGCCATCGTCGGGCGGGTGTCTTATGTGGAGAGTTGTTCCGCAGAGGATTTCCGTCTACCTGCCCTTGCGCTCGGTCCAGCCCGAACAGACATCGAACAAACTCTGTACGGCCAGCGCCATTGAGGCCGGCTATACCGAGCACTTCCCCTTTGCGCAAGTTCAAATCTACGCTTTTAGGTAGCTTTCGGCCACGGACCCCTTGTGCGGCCAGAACGTCCGGGCCGGGCTGACGGTCGCTTCGATGATAGACCTGCTCCGCGGCCCGCCCCGTCATCATGCGAACGATTTCATCGCTTTGCGACGCGCCGGACATGGGGATAGTCCCGATCAGCTGGCCGTCGCGGAGGACCGTGGCCCGGTCCGCGATTGCCTCGATTTCATCTAAGAAATGACTGATGTAGACAATCGCTCTCCCTGGCTTCAGATCCCGGATGACCCGGAAGAGCTGCTCGACATCCCGCCTGCCCAAACTGGAAGTCGGCTCATCGAAGAGGATGACCCTTGCATCCGATCGAAGAGCCCGAGCGATCTCCACGATTTGTTGCCGAGCCGGGGAGAGGCGGCGAACCTCTTCGTCGGGGTTCAGTTCTCCGTGTCCCAGTCTCTCCAAGAGTTCACGGCTTCGAAGCCGTTGCTCGCGGATTGGGATTCCCTGCTCAGCTCCCAGAAAAATGTTCTCCCAGAGGGTCATGTGAGCACAAACCGCCAACTCCTGATGAACGAGGGCGAGCCCACTGTCCATTGCGTCCCTTGGGCTCCGAGGGCGGTAGGGGTTACCCGCCAGATGCATCTCCCCCGAATCCGGGGAGAGTTCACCATGCAGGATGCGCATCAGGGTGCTTTTGCCGCTACCATTCTCCCCGACTAAAGCGTGGACTTCGCCCTCGACAAGTTCGAGGGCGACATCATCCAGGGCCTGAGTAGGTCCGAAGGATTTCCCGATTCCGCGGGCGGTGAAGAGCATTTAGAAGTTCGGCTTCACGAGGGCTTGCACGTCCGGGGTGGCCAGATTCGCCTTGTCCACCACCATCGCGCCCGTATCGATGCGCTTCTCGACGGCTTCCTTCTTCAGGTGCGCGACCATGGACTTCACCGCGAGCTCGCCCATCTTGATTGGGTTCTGGACTACTAAGCCATCGATTTGGCCCTTCTCTATGCCCGCGATCAGGGGATCGGAGGAGTCGAAGCCGACGAACTTCACTTTGCCCGCGAAACCGGCGGTTTCCAGAGCGCGCAACATGCCTGCGGCCGAAGACTCGTTCGGGCAGAAGATGCCGTCGATGCTGAGCTTGTCGCCAGAACGGAATCGGTTGATCAGCTTTTCGGCTGTTGCCATGGCCGTCTCGACCGTCGCGCCGGCATATTGGTTTTCACTCACGATTTCAATGCCGGGATTGCCCCGCATCGATTCCATGAATCCATCTTCACGCTCGGCAGTGCTGGCCGAGCCCTCTTGGTAGCGCATCATGATGACCTTGCCCTTGCCGCCGAGGACCGACGCCAGCTTGTCGCCCCCCATCTTTCCGGCGGCCTTGTTGTCCGTGGCTACGAAGCTGACGAAATCCGAGTCTTTCAAGCCGGAGTCGAAGATGAGAACGGGGATTCCTGAATCTTGGGCCGCCTTCACTGGAGCTTTCAAGGCCGTATCGTCGAGCGGAGCGAGACAGATGCCGTCGACCTTGGAGGTCACGAAATTTTCGACCGTCTTGATTTGGGAATCCTTATCGTCTTCGGTTTCGGGGCCCTTCCAGATCACTTCGACACCAAGCTCGTCTCCCGCTTTGCGGGCACCGGCCTCGACGGACTTCCAGAAGACATGCTGCGTGCCCTTCGGAATCACGGCAATCTTCAGCTTCGCCGAAGAGTTCGGAGATCCGCCGGTCGTGGTAGTGCCCGAACTATCGCCACCTCCAGAGCAGCCGACAAGGGCCAAAGCCAAGAGAGAAGCGAAGAGAATGTTGGGACGCATGCCGCTTTTTTACCGCATCGTGAACTCAGCAGGGCAGCAAAAGCTTAATATCAGCTAGCCGGACTTCGATTCTTCGTACCGAATCTCGGCCGGCATGGTCGGAAGGGCCGCCCAAGAGGGCACGCCGACCTTCAGCTTCACTTCTCCCGCCGCCGTGGGAATCACCGTGATAACCGTCAATCCGAAGCCCTGCTCTACATGGATCTGAGCCTTGCCGCCCGCGGGTTCTACTTCTAGAGGAAAACTCGAGGCAAGGGTGATGATCTCGTTTCTCTTCTCGGGCAGCGTCAGGGTCAGGAACATCCCTCCTTGCTCGGATCGCAGAATAACCGGAATGCTCCCGTACGCCCGAAGATCGCTGAGGAGGATTCTGCCGAGACCCGGGGCGCGTCGATAATCCTCGGGTAGGTAGATGTCATTGCGAGCCGAGAGCATGGGTTCCAACAGAGCCGGGCCTTGCTCCAGGCTATTACGTTTTCGCCAGATTCGGGCACCCTGTTCACCACGCAGCCCCGCTTCGAGCATTGCGCCATCTAATCGGCGCTGGGGCTCGGGGGCCAAGGAAGAGGCCAGAGCTCCGAGTGCGGACGCGCGGCGGCTAATGTCGGGGCTAGGGCTCCAAACGCGCCAGGAGAGCCAGTCACGCCGCCAAATGAGGGAAGTCAGGAGGGAGTTCTCCTCACTCGACGCCCGCGCGACGGAAATCGTGCTTTGCATGAGCAAAGCATGTGCCGCGCAAAGGTCGAGCCCCTTGCCGTCCGCCGCGTAGGGCAACAGTTGCCCGGTGAATGGCTCCTTTTGATAGGCGGCCTGACCAAGAAACTCCGCGAAGGTGCTTTCAGACAGCTCCCGCAGCCCCTTCTCTGAGGCAGCGAAGAGATTCGCCAAGGCGAGCTCCGTTACGCCCTGAGGATCAAGGAAACTGGCCGTGCCGATGGTCTGGGCGGGATTTCCTACAGCGAGGATTCGACCGGTGGGTATGCGCCGCGCCGGGAATCGGACCTTAAGCTTGTTCTCGGCGGTAACCCCCAAGGGGCCTTCAAGCGTCGGGGCATCCAGCCGTTTCGTCTTCGAAGAGACGGTCAGCGGATAGCCGGCCAAAGGTGCCATGAGCAAGGGTTGAGGGAGGATGGCGCCGGGGCGATCGAAGGTCCATTCGGCCGTCACGGAGGAGTCGTCATCCTCGATCGTAACTCCCTGAAGTTCAGGAGGTACCTGCGCAAGAACTGTTTCCGCGCCTTTTACCTGCTCAACGAGCTTTCCGAGTTGGTCCACGCTGATCGTTCGCCTTGGCGTTATTCCGACGGGAGCGAGGACGCGGAGCCAACCCTCCCATCGTCCCTCGGATGCGATGTGCCAGTCGCCAGATTTGCCGTAAATCTTGACCGGACACGACTTCCAGGGGAAGGAGATCAGAACCGGCGGCTGATTGTCTTGAAAGCTCACCAGAACCCAGGCGAGAGGCGGAGTTGGCACCCCGGCCGAGCCATCCATACTTGCCCCGTCTCGCCAAGAGATGTATGGCGAGACCGTACTCGAAAGTTTGAAATCGAAGCCATGCTCGAAATAGGCGGAAAACCCAAGCGCGGTCAGATCCTGACGGAGCTTGGAGGGGCTGCCCGCGAAAGTTGGCGACGCCACGAGTTGGGACATCGCCGTCGTCTGCATCGGCGTCCACTTTTGGAGGGGGCGAGAGAACCGAAACTTATCGGAAGCTCCGTAATCGACTTTGAAGCCCTCTTTGTCCAGCACCATGCCCGGAACCATCCAGGATTCCGAATAGCCGAAACGGCCAAATGCCTGAGACGCGCCGATGGCCGGCAAAAAGCAGGCGCAGGCGGCGATCAGGCAGCGAATGGGGCTAGTTGAACGTGGTGCCAAGTATCTGGAAACCGAATCGTTTGGTTCGGTATGACCAGGTTATCCCAACTTCTCGGTATCCAAGGCGATAGCCGAGGATAAAGTTGTAGTCGAGGAAGCTGTCGGCGAGGAAACGGTCATACGTATAAGCGTAGCTCAGGCGCCAATCTCTCGTGAAGCGGTAAGAAGCATCGATTTGCGCGCTCATCCGATCCACGTCAAGCGACTTGATCAAGAAAAGGTTGAGGCCAGCGTTGCCCATAGAGTAATTCAAGCGACCGCTGAGTTGGTGACGACCGATAAAGTTTGCGGTATAGCCATCGTCGATATAGTCGTATCCTAAAGCGAAACCACCACCACGGAAGCCTTGGCTCATGGTGACGTTGCTGCCGATGGATAGCCCCGAGATGGTTCCCGACCCTTGCAGCTTGCTCACGCTCAAGTGAGCGTTGATGCTGCCTTCCTTCGAGAAGTAAACCGGGTTCATCCGCGCGACGCCGCGAACACCAACGACGGATTGTGATTGAGCAAGGCCGCTTCCGGTGGTTAGGGAGTTCGACGCGGTAGCGCCGTAAGTTACATTGATTGGCGTGCCCGCGATCTTGATCGGCTCGCTATCGAGGCTGAGAGAAGCCTGGTTACTCGTGAATCTCTCCCCGCCTAGGTTTTGGCTACGGCTGGCATTAAAGTTTAGGTTATAACCCTTAAGTTGATGGGATGCCTGCAGATTCGCATAGACCGCGCGATGGGCAGGAATATCGAGTTGGGCGACGATGTCGGTCGCCGGGCCCGCCTTTAGATACTGCTGGACGCTGACGCCCCAGTCGCTGCGACCGATGCTCAGAACCTTTGCTGAGCCAAAGCTCTCGTCTCCCTTGTTCCAGAGCATTTCATAGTCGAGGAACATGCCTCGGCTCGCCGTGAGCCCTCTACCTTGGCCGCGGCCCATTGAGAATCGGAGGAGGCTCGTCTGGCCCGGCTTCAGGCTGAGATAGTACGGGTAATCGATCGCCAACTGGTTGTCGTTGATCTTGATCATCTGGTCGGTGAGCAGCGGCGTGTTGTTATACATGCTCACGACATAAAGGGGCAATCGCATGACGCGGGCGCCGCCGATGAAGACGTCCGCCTTTTGGAACTGAATTTCTTTGCGCGGATAGGCGGTAGCTTTCTTCGCGGAGATCAGGGTCGCAGAGTCGCTGATGTCGATCATCTGGAAGAGCCGGTTGGGGACTTCCCCGCTCGGTTCCTTGATAGAGCCCGGCCGGATTTCGGCTACCGCGAACGTCTCCCGCTCATCGCCATCGATGAGCTGGATTCCCGTTCCCAGCGGTTTGATGATTTTGGGAGTGAACCGGAAAGTTGTGGTGCCAAATCCGAACCGCTGCGAAAGACGGAAGTAGAGCATTCCGCATTTGATCTCTTGGTCTCCGATTTTGAGGATGGCATTCTTCGCCCGGACCTCATAAGTCGGAACATTGAGCTGCATGTCATCGGCGCGAATCTCGATGTCTCGGTACTGCAGGACAGCCCGCTGATCCGCACCTGACGCTTCGATGATCTTAAGATCCATCGAATACCGCAGATCATTTGGCGAGACCATCTCGACATACTCTTTGGCGGAGCTGAGCAGGTTTCGGTCGGATACGAACTCGTAATCTAGAGTAGAAGTGGCTTGATAGGTGATCGCACTGGCCGTAATCTTGGCGACTCCGGGCACGTTGCCGGCTTGGAGAATGGCTCGGGCGATGCCGCCTTGGGTGTTGACCACAGTCTCGCGGAATGTGCCGCGGTCGCAGGCAAAGATTACTCTGGTTCCGTCGGGCACCAGGCGACCATCGTTGTCGCGAATGGTTGCGGAAACGGTGATCGTGCTTCGTCCATCCGCAACACTCATGGATGGGAAGCTTTGGATCTCGATCGTCGCCGACGAGGCCTGAACAAGGGCCGCGGCGGGCGCGAGCAACCCGACTATGCTTGGCTTGAGTCTTTTCATTAGTCAGTTTCTGACCCGGGCAGGCTAACCGCCTTTCACCGCTCCGGCTATAGCTAAGACGGATTGTATCCGTTTGGAAGTGCGAATCGCAAACCAAAAAGGGCGGCGATCACCTCGCCGCCCTCAATATTGGTTGTTTTGGTCTTATCGGATGACGTTGACCGGGATGATTCGGCGGGAGCGCTCGCCGGTTGCGTTCTCGGCGATGATCTCCACCTTGTAGGTTCCAGGGGCAACGGCTTGGTTCGCGCTGTTGCGAAGATTCCAGACGACCGTGTTCTCACCAGCACGATCGGCTCGACCGCGAGCGAGGACATAGACCTCTTGGTTCTTGGCGGACAGGACGCGGACCGTCGTCGTCGCTTCGCCGCTCAACGTGTAGTTGATGGAGAAGGACGTGTCGGCCGACCGGCCATTGCTGTTTCGCGTGGCGACCACGTTGCCGATGACCGCACTGCTGCTGCCACCCGGCTCGGAGATGATCGTCAACTGGCGGGTACCCGGCTTGTCCATTCGGAACGTGTAGCCCGACGTCTGTCGAAGCTGGCGTCGAATGTTCGTCGCGGTATCCACAAGCGTCAGTCGAACGTTCTTCGGAATCTGAGCGAGGTTCGGCCAAGTGACCGTGACATCGCCGGTGATCTTCGAGCTGACGTTGACCTTCCACTCATTGCGAGTGTTCTTGTCGGTGAAAGCGCGAGCCATTGCCTGGCTCTTACCGTTGACGACATGATCAATGCTCAAGGAGAGGTCCTGAACCGGTGCCATGGGCGGCTCTCCGATTTGACGTCGGTTGACATCGAGTCGGGAGCGCAGAACGCCGATTGAGTTATCGGAGTCCATGGAATCCTTCGTACGACCAGAAATCTTGAGCTGCCAGTTGCCATCAGCCTGTGCGAGAGGAGCCAGAGCTCGACCGTTGGGCTTGTTGTTGCTGCGCGTCTGATCCGGAACCCACGGAAGGAAGACCGGAGGATAGCTGATCGAGAGGTCGTCGGCCGTCAGAACGTTGATCCAGTAGCCCTGATGGGGCTCAAGATAGCCATCGGCGGCGGGGACGAACACGTAATCGTTGATTTCCGGATCCCAATAGGAAAGGAAGCTTTGGACGTAGCCCAAGTCGACCATTTCCGTGAAGGTGCGGGAGATCTGGTTGTTACCAGCCGAGACACCGTTGATCTGGTTGATCGGAATCTTATAGTTATAAGGGTTGCCGATCATATTGAAGCCCGGTCGCAAGTTAATCTGTTGGGCGTTGTTGAGATCCGGCTGCTGGGGATTCCCGGCGTAGTTCGCGATGACTGGCGAATCGCCCGTCTTGTCGTAAATCGCCCAGAAGCCACGACCGCGCTCATTGGTTGTCGTGATGACATATCCCTTTTGCACCGCGTCGTACTTGAAGAACTGGAAGTCGCCGCCTGGCACACTCGGATCCATCCACGGCTCGAAGATGGTCTCGAGGGACGTGTCATTGAAGTCGTACGGCAAGGTCAGCATATTTGCGTCCTTGGCGACTTCGATGCGGGGCCGGGCAACAACCGTGATGTTGCCGTTGATTTCCTTGTGCACGAAGCCCGGCTGGGAGTCTACGATAACCTTGTAGGGCACATCGCCGGACACGTCGCCATTGATCGTAGCCTGGAAGTCAACAAAACCGTCTTCTCGAGGCTGGATTAGCGGGATCGTTCGCTCCATCGTGTACGGAGTCGACGCACTGGCGCCAACCACGGTTACACCGGCGTTCGGTTGGAACGAAAGGCGAATGCGGACCTCGTTGAGTTGGAATTCCTTGCCATCGAAGCCATAACCACCTACATTGTCTACATAGACGCGAATTGGAAGCGGGTTCGGGAATAGCGCGCCGCCACGAGAGTTTGGCATGCCAACCGTCTTGGGAGCATCGACCGCGACACCATACGGCAGTTTATAGTCGCTGACGCCCCAGGTGCTACGAATGTAGTGGAGAACCTTGCGCTGCCCGCCCGGCTGGACGGCGATTTCGGAGAACTCTTGCACCCATGCAGTGCTGCCCAAGAAACCAGTATCTGGCAGTTGGCCAAGTGGGAAATTAGCCGCGTTATCATCTACCTCGCCGAGAAGGAGCACATTCTTGCCGAGCCAAACGCGATCAGCCGAGGCCGGGTTGTTCTCATCCACATCGGCCGTTGCCTCCGTCGGACCGTTCTCAATGCGGAACCCGTAGTAGGCAGACTGGCCCCAGACAAAATCAATATAGTCTGGATAGTTTATCGGGCTCAGATTGCGGTCGTAAAACGCATCGGTCAAAGGCGGCCGGTTCTTATCGACAAACACGTATCCGTTTTTCGTGCCGAGGGTGTGCGCCCACTGCGCGTACGGCAAATTGGCATTGTTTGTAGCAATCGTTACCGCACCCCCGAAAAAGAGGCCGATGCTGTGCGCTTCCGCGGCATCTGTATTGGTCAGCGTCCAGCGCAACCGCACGGCGTCAGCGACGACCTCAGCCTGGAGTTGAGCGAATATATTGCCGTTCGTCGACTCGGTTCGTTGATAGCGGTTGGAAAATCCGACGAAAGTCGTACCGAGCGCGTTGACGCCGAATCGAGTTCGTTCCCCGTCCTCGCTGGTCGCCGCGTATGTCCAAGCGGGAGTCGATTGGGCACCGAAAACGAGCGCCATACCGTTGTCGTTAAACTGATCAGCCGGATTGAGTTCCGGAGTTACCTGGCTGGAGCCTTGGTTGCCATAAGAGAACGCAAACTTACCCTGATTCTCTACAGTGACTGCGGGAGCCCAACAAGGGCCACTCTGCCCGCCAAATGTGGCCGTTCCTCCAACACCGATCGTGCAGACCATCAACCGGTTTCGAATGATGTTCCGCAGATATGGAGTCGACAACGGCATTGTGTTCATCGGGTCGAAACAAGCAAAGCCCGTTTCGACAGCTTGCCCACAAACGAGCGGAATACTTGAGCCAATGAGGCTAATCGCCAAAGACCTAGAAAAGAACCGATTCATAAAATTGTCCCTACTGCTTAAACGAGCCCGAGTCCAACTCGGGCCGTTCTTTTTCGCACTTTTTTCGTTTGCCGGTGTTTATGTCCGGTTAAAGGGTTGCGCGGCGCTGAAGATATACCGCAGGCCAGTTGCCGGATCCGGCTTGGGACCTGGGTTGTCTTCGATGTTGCGCGCACCGACTCGCCACCAGACTTGCGTGTCCGTAGCGGACGATTTCGGCCCGATCGCGTCATTCAGGAACTGAGTCAGATTATCGCCTGGGAACCGAGCCGAGAGCTGAATGGTCTGACCCTGCGTGCCAACCGTGATCTTCTCAGGCGTGGTGAAAACCTTGCCGTTGTTGAACGTCGGTGACTTGCTGATCTGTAGCACATAACCAACTCGGATCGGGAACGCCGCGGTCGCAACCGAGGTGAACGTGAAGTTCCGGAAGTTGGTCACCGTCTCGTTTTGGGACGGCGAAAGGAGCGTTGGCCTGTTCAGAGCGGTGGCGAACCCGGCAGCCGGGAATGCATCCGTTTTGAAGTAACAGAACGACGCGCCGGTGGTACCGGTTTGGCCCGTGGTCGCGGTTGCGCCAGTGGTAGCCGTCGCACCCGTGGTTGCCGTGGCACCCGTGGTTGCGGTGGTTGCACCGGTTTGACCGTTCGTGGCACCGGTCGTAGCCGTAGCACCTGTGGTTCCACCGGTGGTTGCCGTGGCCCCACCCGTTGTGCCCGTCGGCAGGTCGAGGCTACTTACACGGTAGACCGAAGCCACCGCATAGGTATGGGGACGACCGACGATCAGGCCCTGCTCATCGCTGGAACCTGAGCCGAGACCTTCGCAGATAAGGTCCGAGATAGGTCGCTCGTTCGTGTAGTAGTTAACGGTTCGCGGCTGACTGGTGTCAACGGCCGACGATTGCGACCCTGCGGCCACGACGACGGGAGCGTCACCGCCGACGCTGTCGCGATAGATCTGCCACTGTACCGATTGGTTACCGCGGAAGAACAGGTCTCGTCGCCAAGTGATCTCAATGACCGGGGCACCGGCACCGCCGGCATCCGTCGTCGCCTGAGAAATGACCTCATCGACGGCGAAGTTATTGTTGCCTCGTCCGTTGCTGAGGATAAGGGCGATCAAACCGAGAATGAGAAGAACCGTGATGGCGGAGCCAACATTGACCTTCTTCTTCGGGGTTTCAACCTTGTATCCTGGGTTGGAGTTGCCGCCCACCTGCTTCAGCGAGCCGCCGTCCCAGATGACCGCAACCTTGTCGCCAGGGGAGATACCCTTGATCGAGCGGGTCGTTCGGATCGTACCGCTGTCGACTTCGACGCTTTCGACGCGAGCGGTAGCAACTTGAACTTCGCGACCACGCGGTCCGCGAAGAACGACGACGTTCATGCCGGGCTTGAAGCCATCTCGGCTACCATTGCCGATCAACGCTTCGTCGCCACGCGTATTGAGAACAGCCGCCGTGAGCTGCTTCTTGACGAGGTCGGGAACAGCCTTGGCCGCAGCCTGGCTGAGCGCCTCACCGACGATGACGGCATCGTCTGCCGTAGCCGATCGGACAGCGGAGCGACCTTTAACGGCGCTGCCGTTGAAGG
>JBKJIP010000114.1:0-6849 GCA_046598515.1 Fimbriimonadaceae bacterium
GTGCGCGAGCACGAATCCGGCTCCGCCTTCGCCTGAGAAGTGCTTCTCGAATTCGTCCCACGAGTCGATGCGAGTCGTCGCGTCCTCACGCATTTTGAGAGCCTTCTCGTAAAGAGACTGCTGCATGGCGGCGAGTTCGGCGTCGATCTTAGCTTCGAGTTCTTCGAACGGAACCGTCTGCTTTTCGCCGCCGTCTCGGCGGGCCAAGATGCAGGCACCGGCCTCGATGTCGCGCGGGCCGAGCTCGATGCGGATGCAGGCACCCTTCAGCTCCCAGTCGTTGAACTTGAAGCCAGGCGATTCTTTCTCGCGTTTGTCGACCTTGACGCGGATGCCGCGCACCTTCAGGGAAGTGGCGATTTCGTCGGCCTTGCCGAAGGTGAGCGTCCGGGTTTCTTCGTCACGGCCCATGGGGATGATGACGACCTGCGTCGGCGCTAGCTTCGGCGGCACGACCAGGCCCTTATCGTCGGAGTGGGTCATGATCAGCGTGCCGATCAGACGCGTGGAGACGCCCCACGACGTTCCGTAAACGTGGTCGAGCTTGCCTTCCGCGTTCGTGAAGGTGACATCGAAGACTTTGCCGAAGTTCTGGCCGAGATGGTGGGAGGTGCCGGCTTGGATGGCCTTCAGTTCTTGGGAGAGCCCTTCGATGCAGTAGGTGTGATCGGCACCGGCGAACTTTTCGTTCTCCGTCTTGATGCCGGTCAGCACGGGCGCGGCCATCCATTCCTCCGCGAAGCGGCGGTAGATCTCGAGGATTTTAAGCGACTCTTCTTCGGCTTCCTCGTAGGTAGCGTGCGCGGTGTGGCCTTCCTGCCATAGGAACTCGGCCGTACGCAGGAAGAGCCGGGTACGCATCTCCCATCGAACGACGTTCGCCCATTGATTGATCAAGATCGGGAGGTCGCGGTAGCTCTGGATCCACTGCTTATACATGTGCCAGATGATCGTCTCGCTGGTGGGGCGGATGATCAGCTCTTCGGTCAGCTTGGCTTCCGGATCGGGGATCAGGCCTTTACCATCCGGCGAGGGTTTGAGCCGGTGATGGGTGACAACCGCGCATTCTTTGGCGAAGCCTTCGACATGCTCAGCTTCCTTCTCGAAGAAGGATTTGGGGATGAAGACCGGGAAATAGGCATTCTCATGCCCGGTTTCCTTGAACATATCATCCAAGGCTCGCTGCATGAGTTCCCAAATTGCGTATCCGTTTGGGCGAATGGCCATGCAACCGCGTACTGGCGTGTAATCCGCGAGCTGCGCTCGCTGGACTAACTCGTTGTACCAATCGCTATAGCTTTCGCTGCGGGATGTGATTCCTTGTTTGCTCATGGGAGCGTAGATTGTGACAGGTCTAGGGTCTAGGGTCTAGGGTCTAGGGTCTGGGGTTTGGGGTTTGGGGTTTGAGGGGGATCGCGTGTCCATACCGGACACATGGGTAACAAAACGTTCCGGATTGACGGTTCGGGATTGTGGCACCCCTCCGGGGAGCGTGAGTCTCGCCCTCGGTCCAGGGGAAACGCTTCGCTCAATCCCCTGGCTATGATTGTATGTCACCTAACGGGGACGGCTGGTCGTCGACTCTAATCCGGAGCAGAGGCTAATCGTGGCAGCTTCCCACTGCGTGAAGATTCATCCATTTGTCGCAACACTGCCGAGGTGCGGAAATGCGGAAGGCCGCCGCCGCGGCACGAGCATCCGCGGCCCACATTTGGCTCTCCTTGACTGTTAGTGCTCGCTTCGCGGTCACAGCTCGCGGTTCAGGGGAAAACGCTTCGCTCGATCCCCTGGCTATGATTGTGTGTCCCCTAACGGGGACGGCTGGTCGGCATCTGCCGGCTTTTCTGTGAATAGCCTGCGCACGATCTCTTCCATGCTGGGTTCTTCGATGCGGACGTCAATTACGGGCAGGGCTTGCAGCATGCCAGCGACTACGGTGGCGGTTTCTTCTCGAGCGATGTCGATGCTGGCTTCGCCTTCTTCGTTCTTCAGCACGATTCCGTAGCGGGTCAAGTCGGCTTCTTCGACCGGCGCGGAGAGCATGACGGTGACCATTCTCCGGCTGTTGAAGCGTGAGGTTAAGGAGTCTAGGGAGCCGTCGAAAACCTTTGTGCCGTGATCGATGACGACGACGCGCTCACAGAGCTCGGTGACGTCCTGCATGTAGTGGCTGGTGAGCAGAATCGTCGATCCGTCCTGCTCGTGCATGCCGGCGAGGAACTCGCGGATCCGTTTTTGGGAGACGACGTCGAGGCCGATGGTCGGCTCATCCAGGAATAGAACTTTGGGGGCGTGGATGAGGGCGGCGACGAGCTCGCACTTCATGCGCTCGCCTAGGGACAGCTTTCGGACTTGGGTGTTGATGATCTTTTCGATCTGAAGGGTTTCGATGAGCGCATCGAGGCGCGTTTTGAACTTGTCAGCGGGGACTTCATAGAGCTCGCGGAGCACGACGAAGCTGTCGTACGCGGGCAGATCCCACCAGAGCTGGTTCTTGTTACCCATGACGAGGGCGATCCGGCGTAGCATCTCGTCCTTTCGCTGGAAGGGTTCGTACCCGAGCACATTCGCCTTTCCGGATGTTGGGTGGAGGATTCCGCTCAGCATCTTCAAGGTCGTCGTTTTGCCCGCGCCATTGGGGCCGAGGAAGGCAACGATTTCGCCTTCCTCGACGCTGAGCGAGACGTTCTTGACCGCTTCGACCTCGTTCTTCTCGCGGGAGAAGAGACCTTTGATCGAGCCCATTATGCCGGGCTGTTTTTTGGTGGAGACGTATGTTTTACAGAGATCGACCGTCTCAACCGCAGGCATAAGGAGTTGATTTTACTTGGGCCATAGGGAAACGATCAGGGCAATCGGAATAACGGTGGCGAATAGGGAGTCGAGTCGATCGAGGACGCCGCCGTGTCCGGGGAGGATAGCGCCAGAATCTTTGACCCCAGCTTTCCGTTTGAGGGCACTTTCAAATAGGTCCCCGGCTTGGCCCAAGGTACCACTCACCGCCCCGGTAACCAAACCCGTTACCCAGGGCATTTCTAAGAAGGACGCCACGAGGGCCCCGGCAATCACGCAGCCCAAGAAGTTGGCGATGGCACCCTCCCACGTTTTCTTGGGAGAGATATTGGGAGCGAGGAGATGTTTGCCCCAGGCCCTGCCGGCGAAGATCGCGGCGCTGTCTCCGACCCAGAGGGGGATGAGGGCGAGGAGGATGAACGTCTGGATGTGAAAGGCTCCGAGCGTGTGGGCGGTACTTGGTGGGTGAGCCTGTTGTAGTAGCAGAGCCACCGCGAGGGGTGCGCCTACGTAGAGGGTGGCGACCTCATTGGAAAGTCGGCCCTTCTTCCCCGCGAAAGCGGCCCCGATAATGGCGAGTACGAGCAGGACGGCCATTACCGCGGAGGTGGAGGGGAACTCGTTCAGCCGGAGCAGACCGCTTAGGGAAAGTAGGGCGAAGATTGGCAGCAACGTTCCGAAGAATGCGAAGGGGGCTTTGCCGATTCGGGCCAGTTCCTGGCAGCCGATGACCGAGCAGAGGATGACGATAATGCCAAAAAGCCATGGCTGCGTGTAGAAACACGCAGCCATGACAATCGGGATTCCGATGACGGCGGTAAGAACCCGCTCTTTCAAGCTTTACTCTTCGATGCCACTCGTCGTCTGGCCGGTCAACTTGAGGGCGACTTGAACGCGATTCTCGCATCCGAGCTTTCGCATAACGGAACTGACGAGATTTTTTACGCTTTGCTCTTGCAGGTCGAGCGTTTGAGAAATTCTTCGGTTCGACATGCCTTGGGCTACGAGCTTGGCCACATCCAGTTCGCGGCGGGTGAGGCCACGGCGGCTGGTCGTGTAAACGGCGCTCGAATCACTGACGGCACCGACGCTGGCCTTAACCGGCACTTCCGTGCGGATCGAAGCGAAGCGGCGAACGGCGCTGATCAGGGAAGCTCCACCATCGACGGACCGGACGGTGACATCGGCGGCTTTGAAGCCGGATGGCGCATCCGGAGCGGTGATCAAAACGATGCGCATCCGATCGGCGGCGCGGATTTCGCCAAGCGAAACCCAATCATCGGCCTCCAAGCCATCGCCATTGACGACGATCAAGCCCGAGGTTCCGAGCAGACTTGCGGATTGGGCAACAAACTCGCTGGATCCGACCACTTGGAAGTTGCCTTCCGTTATAAGGAGGCATTGAAGGCTGTCACGAATCAGAGCGTTCTTGGCGACAACAGATACTCTCATAACATTAGGATACTCTTTTCTTGGCCGTCCACGTCCCCTCATAGCTATGAATTATAGAAAGATTTAGCCGAAGTTACTGTCATCATTCTCAGCGACATTCTAGCCCTCGTCTTCCGCCATTTCCTCGCTTATGTCCACATTGACGTACGTTTCCTGCACATCATCCAAATCTTCCAGGGCATCTAGTAGCCTCAACAACTTACGTACATCATCGGTTGTCGGGTTGGCCTTATTGGTGGCGATGTAAGTCAGGACCACTTCCGAGGTCTTTACGCCTCCCTTTTCGAGTGCTTCGTAGGTTGCATGGAGGCCATCCGGGGGGGTGTACACGGTGAACTCGTCCTCATCCGCCTGAACATCGTCGGCGCCAGCGTCGATCGCCGCGAGCATAAACTCGTCCTCACTTTGAGTACCTCTTGCGACGGTGATCGCTCCAAGCCGCTTGAACTGCCAGCTCACGGAGCCGTTTTCGGCCAAGTTACCGCCGTGCTTGGTGAAGGCATGACGCACCTCGCCAACGGTCCGGTTCTTGTTTTCGGTGTAGCACTCGAGGATGATGGCGGAGCCGCCGGGGCCATAGCCTTCGTAGGTGAGTTCTTCGTAGGCGACGCCATCGGTTGCGCCAGTGCCTCGATCGATGGCTCGCTTGATGTTTTCGACGGGCATGCTCGCCTCGCGCGCTTTTTGCACGGCGACGCGGAGCCGGGCGTTTAGATCGGGATCGCCCCCGCCCGCTCGCGCGGCGACGATGATCTCGCGGCTCAGTTTCGTAAAGAGCTTGCCGCGCACGGCATCCTGCTTCCCTTTACGCAGCCGAATGTTCTTCCATTTGGAGTGGCCAGCCATTGGGCCTTATTGTAGATTATTTGGTGTTTCGGCGGGAACTCCCCTCTCCTTGATCGGATGTTCGTGCCGATTAGGGAGAGGGGCAGGGGGGTGAGGGTTCCGGAAGTTCGGCCTCACCAACTAGCCTTGGTTTCTTGAACCGAGTTTTGGCCCAGGCGGCTTCCCCCTCCCCAACGGTTCCCCCGCGCACGAACATCGCAGAGGAACCAGGACATACTCGGGGTTCGGTCGTGTCGATCAGAAACTCGTCACTCATTAGAACTTGTCGCCCAACTCGTCACTAGCTCCCCGGGGAACTTGATGGCCCGAAAATGGGCGATTCAAAAGCAAACCTTACTTCTCGGGAACCGAACGTATGGGCGAGGTTGTACGTCTATATGGCAACACCAACGGCCGAAGCCCTCGATTCCATGAGAAGTAGGGATAAGCCGTGGCGACGAGACTGGCGGGAACGTTCTTTGCTCTCCTTTCGGCGTTCCCGCAATTTTTGACTCTCTCGGCCCGTCTAAAAGTCACAGTGACTGTGGACTCAACCCCTTACGTCGGCAAACGCTCACTCGTTTGGGTTTCCCTAGCTTGCCTCGTGATCGTCGGCATCGTTTTATCTGGCGTGCTGAATGTTCCGGAGGCTGTGAGGCATCAAAGTTATGCACTTTGTCCCGGCAATGTGAAGCAGTTGGGGACGTCGCTCATTCTCTATCTGAACGACAACGACAGCGTGTTTCCGGCCGACGATTGGTATGTGGCGACATTGCCGTACACGAAAAGCGGTGCGATTTACACCTGCAACTTGATCAAGGACAGGGGCCTTCGTTGGGGTTATGCCATGAGCCTGTCCTTTGCGGGCAAGAAGATTTCTTCGGGCACGGATGGCTCCAAGTGCGTTCTCTTGTTTGAGACAGATGCGCTCGGGCAGGGAGTCATCGCGAACCTCAATTCTATTGGTCCGCCTCGCCATGGGGAGGCGGTCGTCGTCGGACGATTGGACACGTCCATCAAGACCCTGACGCCGGACAAGGTTCTCGCGGAGTACGGGCCGTGAAACGAGGACTTCGATTCTTCGATTACTTGGCGATGGCGCTGCTGGTCGCAGTGGTCGCCGCGTTTTTCCTTCCGAGGTCGAGTTCAAAGGAAGGCAGTCCAAGAACCCACTGCATGTCACGTCTGAAACAGCTTGCAACGGGCAGCCTGATTTACGCCTCGGATTGGCACGAAAGATTTCCCGGCGAGGGCTGGCATGAGGCGCTGAGTAGCGAGGGCCTGAAAGGGTCCAATGTTTTCTCCTGCTTCAACGCGGATGCAGAAGGACGAGTCGGTGGCTACGCTCTTCATGTAGAGCTCGCGGGGAAGGATTCGAGCAAGGTGGAGAAATCGGAAGAGGAGATTCTCTTCTTCGAAATCGACGCTTGGTCTTTCGACGTCATTGCGAATCTGGCCGCTCGAAACGGGTCGAGGCATCAGGGTAAGAGCATCGTCGCCTACGCCGATTCTCATTTCCGGGTGCTGGACGAAAACTTCGAACGCTGACCCTGATAAAGAGTGATGGGCCGGTGGCGAAACCGGCCCAGGGCTGGAGGGTGGAGGATTTCCAAGCGGCCTCTTGGGGTTGGCCGCTCCATGTTTTTTGGTTGGCTTTTTGTGTCGAAGTTTCCCTCGACATTGGTTATCTTCCCTGTCCTTTCGGGGATTTCTCCCGCTGGATTACCAGATTCTCCTTCCTGCCCCGCGTCTGCCGCCCGAGGATGGAGTCGAACCTCC
>JBKJIP010000296.1:0-6806 GCA_046598515.1 Fimbriimonadaceae bacterium
TCCCGCCATTATCGAAGCGCTGCGGTCGCGCAATATCACCGCCTTCGCCATGGATCTGATGCCCCGTATCTCACGGGCCCAGAGCATGGACGCCCTCAGCTCGATGAGCACGATCGCCGGATACCGGGCGGCGCTGCTTTGCGCGAGCTATCTGCCCAAGTTCTTCCCCATGCTGATGACCGCGGCGGGGACCTTGCCTCCGGCGCGGATGTTCGTCATCGGCGCCGGCGTCGCCGGTCTCCAGGCGATCGCCACCAGCCGCCGTCTGGGCGCCATCGTCGAGGCATTCGACGTGCGACCTGCCGTCAAGGAGCAGATCGAGAGCCTGGGCGGCAAGTTCGTGGGCATGTCTCTCCTAAGTGAGGAAGCAGAGGACGTCGGGGGTTACGCGAAAGAAGTCTCCGGAGATACCCACTCCCGTGAACTCGAACTCATCGCTTCTCGACTGCCGAATGTGGACTGTGTTATCACGACGGCCCTCATCCCCGGCAAGCGGGCACCGACCTTGATCACGGAAGAAATGGTCAAGAAGATGAGGCCCGGATCGGTTATCGTCGACCTTGCCGCACCCGCAGGGGGCAACTGCGAATGCACGGTGGCCGGGCAGATCGTCACGGCCCACAATGTGACGGTCGTCGGCCGAACCGATCTGCTCGCAAGCATGGCCTGTGATGCCAGCAAGATGTATTCCAAGAATCTGACGTCCTTCCTCGGGGTGATCCTGAAGGACGGTGCCTTGAATCTCGACATGGAGGATGAGATCGTGCGCGGAACGTTGGTCACTCACGAGGGCAAGATCGTTCACGATGTTGTCCGCCTGGCCCTGGAAAGAGGGGGTGGCGGAGCATGACCCTTATTGCCGTTATCACCATCTTCATCCTCGCCGTGTTCGTCGGTCTGGAGGTCATCGCGAAGGTGCCCCAGACTCTGCACACCCCGCTCATGTCGGCTACGAATGCCATCCACGGAGTTATTCTCGTCGGCGGCATCATCGTGCTGGGGCACGCGCATGATCCGCTCGGGATCGGGCTCGGCTTCGCGGCCACCCTGTTCGGAGTTCTGAATGTCGTCGGTGGGTTCGTGGTTACGGACCGGATGCTTGAGATGTTCAGACGGAAGCCGAAGAAGGAGTCGAAATGAGCGCCGATATCATCAACATTTGTTATCTGCTCACCGCGATCACCTTCATGCTCGCTCTGAAGCTGATGAACGGGCCGAAAACAGCCCGCCAAGGCAACCTCCTCGCCGCCGGCGGCATGGGCCTGGCCATCGTGGCGACCTTCTTTTTGAAGGATGACCAGGGGCAGAGCATGGGCAACTTCCAGTGGATCGCCCTTGCTTTCGTCGTGGGTTCGGCGCTCGGTGTTTGGTCGGCGCGCAAAGTCCAGATGACGGCCATGCCGCAAATGGTCGCCCTCTTTAACGGCCTTGGTGGCGGTGCCGTCGCTTTGGTTGCGGCCGCGGAGTATCCGCGGCTCTTTGCCGCCGGAAGTCCGGCCGCAGTACCGCTTTATGCCAGCGTTTTGAGCTTGGTCATTGGTGCGATCAGCTTCACGGGCAGCATGATCGCCTACGCGAAGCTGCAGGAGCTACTGACCGGTCGTCCCATCGTTTGGCCCGGCCAGAAAGCGATGAATCTGATCTTCTTCATCGCTGTCATCGGCATGGTCGCTTTGCTGCTGCGCGGCGTTCAGGCCGATCCGCTGATGTACGGCTTGTTGGCCCTCGCCGCGATCATGGGCGTCACGCTCGTTCTTCCCATCGGCGGCGCGGATATGCCGGTCGTCATTTCGCTCCTGAACTCATTTACGGGATGCGCGGCGGGCTTGGCCGGGTTCGTTCTGAACAACACCGCCCTGCTCATCGGTGGCGGCCTTGTCGGCGCAAGCGGTCTTATCCTGACGCTCGAAATGTGCAAGGCCATGAACCGTCCGTTGAGCAACGTCATTTTCGGTGCTTTTGGGGGCGGTCCGGCCGCGGGAGCTCTCGAAGCTTCAGGCAAGACGGGCACAGTGCGCAGCTACTCGGTCGAGGACGCCGCGATTATTCTGAGCACCGCCGACAGCGTTATCATCGTTCCCGGTTACGGCATGGCCGTCGGCCAGGCCCAGCACGTCGTGAAGGAACTCGCCGCCAAGATGGCGGAGAACGGAAGCGACGTCAAGTATGCGATTCACCCCGTGGCCGGGCGTATGCCGGGCCACATGAACGTCCTCCTTGCGGAGGCGGACGTTCCTTACGAGCAGCTTTATGATCTCGATGAGATCAACGCCTCATTCCCGGAGACCGATGTGGTTCTCGTCATCGGCGCGAACGACGTCGTGAATCCGGCCGCTCGGTACGACAAGGCAAGTCCAATCTACGGAATGCCGATCCTCGATGTCGACAAGGCCCGCACCGTCATCGTCTTCAAACGAAGCATGAATCCCGGTTTCGCGGGCATCGACAACGAACTGTTCATCAACCCGAACACGATCATGGTCTTCGGAAACGCAAAGGCCACCGTGTCCAAGCTTTCCGCCGCGCTCGACTCCGTCTAGCGCCCTTCGAATCCAAATCCCAGGAGGGAGAACATTGAACAACTTGGAAGTCGCTCAGCAGGCAACGCTTCTGCCCATCGAGCAGATCGCTTCGTGGGCCGGCCTGACGTACGATGACTTCGAACCGCTTGGCCGATACAAAGCCAAGCTCACTCGCGAGGGCGTTAGTCGGCTCTCACAAGCGCCTCGCAGAGGCAAGCTCGTGCTCGTGACGGCGATCACCCCGACGCCTGCCGGCGAAGGCAAGACCACAGTCTGCGTGGGCCTCTCGCAAGGTCTGAATCACATTGGGAAAATGGCGATGCCCGCCCTACGAGAGCCTGCTTTGGGACCTGTCTTCGGTGTCAAGGGTGGTGCATGCGGCGGTGGCTATAGCCAGGTGCTGCCGATGGAAGAGATCAACCTGTTCTTCAACGGCGACTTCCCCGCTATCACCGCCGCGCACAACGTGCTCGCCGCGATCATGGACTCCAGCCTGAATCACGGTAATCCGCACGATCTCGACACGCAGAAGATCTGGTGGCCGCGAACGATGGACATGATCGATCGGCCTCTGCGGGAGATGGTCATTGGACTGGGCTCTTCAAACGGGCCGGTTCGAAGTGACGGCTTTGTCATCACTCCGGCGAGCGAAGTTATGGCCGCCCTCTGTATGTCCAAGTCCTTCGCGGACCTCAAGGTCCGTCTCGGCCGGATTATCGTCGGCCTGAGCCGGGCGGGTACTCCCGTGACCGCCGGCGACTTGAGCGCGGTCGGCGCGATGGCGGCTCTGCTGCGAGATGCGATCCGGCCGAACCTGGTCCAAACCATGGAAGGGGGCGCGGCCTTCATTCATGGTGGTCCGTTCGGGAATATCGCCCATGGCTGCTCAAGCATTCAGGGCACCAAATGCGGCTTGGCGACGGCTGATTTCTTGGTCACGGAGGGCGGTTTCGCATCGGATTTGGGCGGAGAGAAGTTCCTGAACATCGTCTGCCCGGAACTCGGGGTCGCTCCCGATGTGATCGTGCTCGTGGCTACGGTTCGAGCGCTCAAACACCATGGCTCTGGGGATCTCGCCAAGGGCTGCGAGAATCTGGGCCAGCACATCCGGCATCTGAAGAACTACGGTCCGCCCGTGGTGGTCGGCGTCAACCGATTCAAGGAGGACAGTCCCGAGGAGCTTGGATTCGTCGAGGCATTTGCCTCGGCGCAAGGCGTCCACGCTGTCGAATGTGATCCCTGGATGGGCGGTGGGCCTGGGTGCGAGGAACTCGCGGAGATCGTCGCGCGCGTCGCCGCCGAGCCTTCCACATTCACGAACGTCTATGAGCGATCCGATCCGCTTCCCGTAAAACTCCAGAAACTCGTCGAAAAAGTCTATGGCGGCGACAAGGTCGTTTTCGAGAAGGCCGCCGAGAAGAAGCTTGCCTGGGCGGAAAAGAACGGTTATGGGGAGCTTCCTGTCTGCGTGGCGAAAACACAGAACAGCCTGAGCGATGATGCGAAGCTCTTGGGTGCACCGAAGGGCTTCGACCTCCACGTGCGCGATCTGCGGATTTCTGCCGGCGCGGGGTTTATAGTCGCCGTTTGCGGCGACATCCTGCTCATGCCCGGCATGGGCAAGACACCAGCGGCACTGAATATTGACGTGACAGATGATGGAGTCATCACGGGGTTGAACTAAGTTGGTTAGGGTTTGGGGTATGGGGTTTAGGGTCTTGGGGGGCAGTAATGCAAGCAGCCCAGCTCCCAAGACCCAAGTCGAAAACCACAAAACCCCAAACCCCAAAACCCTAGACCCTAGACCCTAGACCCAAAATGATTAGCGTTCAAGTCGACGATCGCAAACTGGAAGTTCTGGAGGGGACAACCGCACTCACTGCGTTGCGCAGTATTGGGCTGGATGTGCCTACTGGATGTCACGACGACCGGCTGCAGCCAACCGGCGGATGCCGGCTTTGTCTGATTCGGCTCAAGGGCACGAATCGGCCGGTGACGGCCTGTGCATTGGTCTTGAAGGACGGCATGGAGATCGAGGTCGATGCTCCGGATCTGGTGGATGCTCGAAAGGACGAATTGGCGCTCTTGGCGCGGAACTATCCGGAAGGGGCGATCGGGTTGGCGCCGGAGAAGTCGTTCAATCAGTGGCTGGTTGCTTATGGACTGACGGGACTAGGCGGGCTCTCCGATGCACCTTATGCTCTTGTCGGTGAATCCAACTTAAAAGCGCGATCGAGCTCGCGCACTCCGAAGGATGAGTCCAATCCCTATTTTCGCTTCAATCCTGAGTCTTGCATCAAGTGTTTTAGCTGCGTTCGAGTTTGCGAAGAGGTGCAGGGGGCTAATGTTTGGCAGATCATGGATCGGCCTTCGCAGACGCACGTGATCCCTGATTCTATGGGTCGCTTATCGACAGCTCTTGCGTGAGCTGCGGCCAGGCTCGACCGACGAATTCGGCGCGGAACGGTGTTTGCGACCTTCCACTCGCGGGAGGTGTTCTTGAATCTGATCACTTCGCAGGAGAAGGACAAGGTCGTGGGCTCGCCAGAGTTCAAGGTGACTGCGGTCAACTTATCGATCGCAAACTGATACGGGTTACCGTCCACCGCCGCCGATCTTTCGATTCTGGTTCGCGGGCGAGCCGAGGAATGGCTTGAGCGCATCCGGACCAGAATGACGTGCGGCTGTAATGCCCGGGTTTGGGCTTCCATTCAGCGAAAAGCCCAGCGGATCGCTGGGCTTTATCTTTCGAGGTCTCTGACCAGAGACCGGTTTAGTAGGCTCACCCCCATGTCAGGCCGCCGGGCGCAGAGGATAGATCCACCTCTACTTTCTTCCCGCTGACCGTTCCCATAGCGGCATGCAGGGCTTCCATGCTCTCTTTCCCATATCCGGGAAAAACCTTTTCGATTTTTCCGTCCTTACCAATCTGGACTGTGCAGATGGAGAACTTCACGGCATAGGAACCGATCACTTTCTTATCTGTATCAGACAGAAGCGGATAGCTGAGGGAGAACTGATCGACCCAGGCTTTGGCGCCCTCGGGGGCCGCGTTGACGAAACCGACGAGGTTGCTTCCGTGTGCCTTGTGAAGTGCGTTGAACAACGCGGACGCACGCTTGTTATGCGGGCATCGCTGCTTCCAAAACACGACGAATGCCGGACCCTCGGCGGTGAGGCTCTTTAGCGAATATTCCTTGCCATCGGAAGCCGTCCCCGCGAATGCGGGAGCGTCCTTTCCGACTTCGAGGTGAAGCGTGCTCTGCGCCGCAAAAGCGCAGGTCGCTCCAATAACCGTTAAGGTCGCCAGAAGTGTCGTGACTTTCATGACTATCAAGATATACACCCATTCGACACGCAGTTGTGGCCGAGAATTGCCATCAGAGGAAAATGTCGATTCGGATTGCTAGAAACTATCGAACTTTTTGAACCCTTTCCCCGGTCTAGCATGTGCAAAACGCACGAATCCCTCCAACAAAACATGAGAGGTTCCGACGACGAAGTCGGAACCTTTTTCATTTGTCTGGCATATTCCGAGCTATGATCCTCCTCGCCGCGGCTATCGTGTTCCAAAAGCCGGAACCCATCCTCGACACGATCAGAAGGCCCGACTTGGCTCCGATCTGCACCTTCAATGCAAAGGATACGGCCGGCAACAAACTGGATTGCCTCAAGATCGAGCAGGTCGAGCGGAGCAAGTATCTCGGCGTCCACCACGTGACGAAGTCGGGACGCCTTCAGCTCCACTTGGTGGAATCGGACGACCTGAAGACGTGGAAACACGTCCGGATCATCGCATTCGACGCTCACCAGGGCACCCTCGCCCGCGCGGGATCACGATGGCTGCTGGCTTGGGAGCAGACTCAAGATAAGACCAACCATATCCGAGTCCAGGGATACGCGAGCACGAAAAATCTGCTAACCGGCATTTCCGAGAAGACCTTCGACATTGATCGCACGCTGTCCGACGGCGCCGAAGGCACGCCGAGCATCGAATCGATCGCGTTCAACCGGAGTTGGGATAAGTCGGTGGTTAAACTCGGTTTTCATTACTACCGCGACCTCGATGTGGATCGGCAAGCTTCCGGCGTCTTGCGGGGCTTCAAGGATTGGACCGCTTCCCCGCTGGCGCCGATCAACAAGGTTCTGGAGCCGCTCTATCGCGGCAATGTGGGCGATCGGGATACGGCGCACTTCGGGCCCTATGCGATCACGCTACTCGAGGCTCAAGAAACGAAAGCTGACTGGAGTTCCTGGCGAATCCTCTATCGCGTCGGCATGGGC
>JBKJIP010000475.1:0-3043 GCA_046598515.1 Fimbriimonadaceae bacterium
TCGCCGGATTGGATGTGCCGCAGCGAATTGATTCTGCCGAAGTTACGGGAGCTGCTCGGGGACAAGCGGTTCGACATCCAGCCGGTGACTCTTGGCGAGTACCTTGCCGAGAATGCCGGCGGCGCGCCGGTCCGGAGTTACTCCATGGACGAGGTGTGGCACGGGATGACGCTGGGTAAGAACGGCGATACCGCGCCACGACAAAGTCATACCGGGGAAGTTCAGATCCTTAGTGCCGAAGCCCTTGAGGCGACCCTCAGTTTATTCGGCCGACCTTATGCGAACTGGGATGTCTATCCCGCATGGGAGATGGATGAGGCGTGGCGGAACTTGCTGGCCGCTCAGCATCATGATAACCATGAGTGCGAGGGGCTTTGTGGGCATGCGGCCCAAGGTCTTTACCAAGCGGCAATGGCTCTGACCCAAGAGGGAACGCATGGCATGGAGCAACTAGAGCGTTTCGTGCCTCGTAGCGAAGACGAAGTCGTCATGTTCAACCCCCTTGGTTGGCCTCGCGAAGGCGCAGGAGCTTTCGGTTTCACCGTTCGCGAAGAGAGAAAGACAGAGACGACTCCGCTCGACTTGACGAACACTTTCCTGCCTCTATCGTCAGATTTGGCCCTACCCTATGTCACCTTCGGCGATAAGATCGCAAATCAGTTCGAGGCCGTCACGGACGAGGATGGGGACACCGTATGGAAGCTAGATCCGGAATGGAACGTGGCCGCTTGGGGAAGCAGCGACGAGTCATCGGTCCAACTGACGATCAGCTTTGAACCGCTGGAATCCCTGTCACCGGGCATGAACTCCGGTGGGAAAACGGTTTTCCCTTGGACTGGTTTCGAGCGCATTTTAGCCGACACCCCGCTCGGAGTAGCGGACGTAAAACCGGGCCAAGCCGCGCAGAAGAAGTATCCAACGGGAGACTGGATGATCTCTCCGCAGTGGTTCGAAACGATTGAGAACCATTTCACTGCGCAGTCGTTCGTCGATCTCGTTCGGGCGGACGGCTCCGGGGTACTCATCGCCCATAACGGTTCGCAGCAGTGGTTCATGACCGACCATGGCGTCGAGAACTTGATCGCGGTGAACGATCCCTGGGATGAGCACCGGGCAAACTCGAATGCCCGCGTGAAGTACCGAATCGTTCCTCATGGTCCGATAGGCAATGCGGAGCGATGGAAGTGGGGCCGTGAAATGTTCGGGCTGGGCGAATACGGCAACGCTACGCCGGAGCACGAATCATCACCAGCGAAGGGGGATATTTCCGGTCATTTACCCCGCGCTTTTGCACCGGTCGTACTTGGTGCCCCGAACGTCATTGCCACCGCCTTCTACCGCGAAATTGAGGAGTTCTCCGGGCGGCGGCTCGACACCTATGCCGGACGCGACATGGGCTATCCGTTCATCCTACGGCTTGTCGAGTTCGATGGTATCGGCGTCGATGTCGAGGTAACTCTTCCTGGTCCGATCGCGAAGGCCTACAAGACGAATCTGATGGGCGAGATCGAGATGGAACTGAGTCCCCGAGCGGGCGACTCCAATGCACTCATCGCCACCCCGGAGGAGTTGGCTCCGTTCGGCATTCGCGCAGAGACGATCACCGTGCCCATGCGGCCGCATGAGATCGCCACTTTGTACTTGGACCTTGTCCCCGGGAGAAAGGTCGCCCGGGACCTCGATGCGAAAAGAGAAGTGTGGGCAACCGTACACAGAATATAGAGTGCGTTATATCTGAATGCCTAGCTGATCCATGATCCGGACAAGGTCTTCCTCGGAGGCGAACTTGATCGTGATCGTGCCACCTCGCTCGGAGCCTTCCAGTTTCACGGGCGCGCCCAGCACCTCGGATGCGCGGCTCTGCAGCGCCTTCCAGTTGGGGTCGCTCTCATCCACAACGCCTTTGCGCTTCGCCTTGGGTTTTTTCGCGCCGGCGGCAACCATGCGCTCGACATCACGGGAGGTCATGTTCTTCGCGACGATCCTCTCGAAATAGCCCAATTGAAGGGCTGAATCTTCCAATGCGAGCAACGGACGCGCCTGGCCCTCACTGATTTGTCCCTCATCCAGGGAATCGAGGACGCGAGGAGGCAGCTTTAGGAGCCGGACGGTGTTCGCGATCGTGGTTCGGGCCTTGCCCACCTTGATCGCGACTTCCTCTTGGTTCAAATCGAACTCGTCCATCAAGAGCTTATAGGCGCGGGCCGCCTCGACGGGGCCGATATCTTCGCGCTGTACGTTCTCGATGAGGGCTAGCTCCAAGGATTGCTGCGAGCCGGCGGCTCGGACGACCACGGGCACAGCCTTGAGACCGGCCAGTTGTGAGGCCCGAAAACGGCGCTCGCCAGCGATGATCTCATACCGGCCGCCGGTCAAAGGTCGCACGACGATCGGCTGGATCACCCCCACCTGCTTTATCGAGGCGGCGAGCTCCGCGAGAGCCTCCTCGTCGAACCGAGTGCGCGGCTGGCGCGGGTTGGCCTGAATGAGCTCTACCGCGACCTCGTTGGTCGCGGCTTCCTGCTGCTCGTTGATGAGCTGCGCCAAGCCTTTGCCGAGGGCGCGCCTCATATCGAAATCACCTTCGCCGCGTTGTGCTGGGACATTGCATCCATTATGAAGACTCACTCGCGGCTTGAGGATCGTAAACTATGGGTAATGGAATCCTCGTCTTACAAAATTGGCTCTCCGGATGGCGAAGGGGGGATGACCGCCTACCACTATCCGGACGTCTACAAGCTGCAGGAGATCAGCGGCATGAAGCGGCTCGTGGTCGGTCCCAGCCGAAACCATATCGATCTCATCCTGGAACTCACCGATTTTCTCACCGAGCCCTTCCGGATTCTCTATGTTCTCGTCGAGCCCATCGGCAAGCCGGAAGAGGATACGGGGCGCTTTGAGCTCGATCAAGAGTTCAAACGTGAGGACATGCGCGCCTTTCTCGAGCGCTTTCGCGAGTTCTTCGAAACGGACGCGCGTCACCACGTGTGGATCGCGTCGCCGACGGGCACGATCGTTTACGATCAACACGACACGCTGTACC
>JBKJIP010000291.1:0-4738 GCA_046598515.1 Fimbriimonadaceae bacterium
AGATTGCGGAGTCCGAGCTGCTTGATCCCGCTGACGCCCTCATAGCTGTGATTCGTACCGATGGTAGCGGAGAGCGCAACTTGACCCCAACGCCCCACCGCCGTTCGGAAGAGATAGGCGGCAACGGGATCGAAGCTCTGCTTGAACTTCCAAATCGGATTGACGTTGTTCTCGTCGAAAGCATAGACCTGCGCAACGCTTTTTCCGGCTGCATACTCGGGGGCGCAAACATAGGTCTGGCCAAAGGCATCGGTGACCATATCCGTGATCGTATACGAGAGTCCATTCCCGGAATAGACGTTCGCTCGGTTGATGTTTTCCGCATCTCCGCCAGTCATCTCGTAATGGGCGACGGTGAAGAAAGGGCCGCTGTTGCTGTTCGCGGTCGATCCGACCACCAAGCGGCCATTCGCGTCGAACTTGACGGCGAGATTGATGAGTCCACCACTGGCGGACTCATCCTGAGTGATGGTCTCGACGCCGGCAGAATCGAACGAACGAATGTTGTAGGTGTTGACGTGGGTGAGGTCGATGTCCACAACGGCCACCCGGCCATTGCGATCAGCGGCGACGACGGGCTTGGTGAAAGAACCGCCTGGGTTGGTCCAAGTCTTTTGGTAGCGGAGGGTGCCGTTCGGCGTAATAGCGACCACGGCTTCTTTGGCTCCCGTCGGATCGAACTTGCAGCCGGTGAAGTAGATTTGGCCATTGGCGGCGACGGCGAGGTTGATCGTTTCATAGCTCGCCAGTTCGGAGCCGTAGGTGGTCAGCAGCCCTCCAACGGGAGAGTATTTCTTGATCATGGGTCCATATCCCCCTCCCGGAAGCGCGGCGTGGGCGAGGATGACGATGTTGTCTTGACCATCGAAGGCGGTGTCGACTGTGCGCATGACGCCTTGAACCTGCTTTGACCAGAGCGAAGCTCCGGTTGCGCCATCGAACTTGGTGAGCCAGCAGTTGCTGGAAGTTCGAGCATAGGAGACGGTTACATTGCCTTCGGCGTCGATCAGCAAGCGAGCGCCATCGTTGTTTGTGATGCCCGGCAGCGTAACGGTCCACATGCTCCCCCCGAGACCGTCGTAGGCGACGATTCGGCCGGTTCCGTCCTGCATGACGGCGAGTGTGTACGTGTTGCCCGTCTGGGAGACGGCCGTCTGCAAGGTTTGCGAAGTGAGGTTGGCGTCGAGGACCGAGTTGGACCAGGTCTGCTTGATTTGGGCGGGCGCCACGACGGCGGCGAGGGCGAGGAAAGCGATGCTAAGTTTTGTCATGTCAACTCCGGCTGCTCTTTGGTCGAGCGTTGGGTTCGGGTTCGAGGGTCGCCGTGGCAGGGGAAGAGGGCGAACGTTTCATTCGTGTTACAAAGGTGGGGTTGCGTGGGTTTTGTCCCTCCCCTCGTAGGGGAGGGCCTGTGACCCGTAGGGAACTGGGGAGGGGTGAGGCGGCCTTGGAGTTCAAGGTCAGGTTCCCTCACGGGAACGGGTATCCGACCCCGCATTCCTTAGGGCGTGATCGTCAGGGTCGCCGTTTTGCTGGTTGAGCCCGTCGTCGCCGTGAGCGTCGCGATCTTTGTCTGGCTAACCACGTTCGTGTTCACCAGGAAGGCCTTCGTGATGGCGCCTTCCGCGACGGTCACGCTATTCGGCACTACCGCGGCCGCATCGCTGGAAGAGAGTGTCACCACCATTCCACCGGCCGGTGCCGCGCCATTGATTCGAGCCGAACCATTGACGTTCGTTCCGCCCTTGACGCTGGTCGGATAGACCGTGAGGCCGGAAGCGACCGGAGGCTCGATATAGAAGACAACGCTGCGCTTGGCTACGCCGAAAGTGCCTTCGATTCGGACGGCGCGACGGACCGAAGTTGGCTTGAGCTCGATGCTCATTCCGGCTTGGGACGCCCCGACAGCAATCGTTGCGCTAGGATTGACGACGGCGTAGTTGGAGTTGCTCGTGAGATTCACGGTTCTACCCGCCGTGTGGCTGCCGTAGAAGTTGACCGTGCCGGTGATCGTTCGGCCGCCGGTGAATGACTGGCCATTGATGAGTAGGTTTCTGAGACCGAGCTGCTTGATGTAGGAGACGCCGATCATGGAGTGCGGATCGCCGTACGTGCAGGTCGAGGCGACCTGGCCCCAGCGGCCAACGGCGGCGCGGCTAAACGGCGACGTGCGGGGGGCGTAGGTGTCGTTGTAGCTCCAGACGGGGGTGGTGCGGTTCTCATCGAAGGCAACAACCGATGTTTTGGTGGTGCTACTCTCGCCGACGTTGGCGAACAGGTAGGTCTGACCAAAACTGTCACACATGATCTTTCGGACCGAGCTACCGATCGTGTCTGTATAGTTGACCTTTGCACGTTGAACGGCGGTGGCCGTTGTTTCAGTAACGGCGTACCAGCGAGCATCCATGAAATAGAGCCCGGACTGGTAGCCGCTGGAGCCGACGACGAAACGTCCGTTCGCATCGAACTCGGCTTTCAATTCGTAGATGCTGAGATTTGAGAGAGGAGCGTCGATAACGGTGAACGCACCGGCGGCGTTGAATGTACGAATCTGCAGGGAAGTGTTGTTGCCAGATTTGATATCGGCGGTGCATACGCGACCATTTCGATCCGATGCCACGCTGATCGTGGCGCTTGAGTCGGAATCGGCCCACGAGGTGGCATATCGTAGTGTGAAGTTAGGGGTAAGGGCTTCCAGCCTATCCATCAGAACGCCGTTGACATACTTCGTGGAAATCGTATAGATCTGGCCATTAGCGGAGACGGCGAGTCCGCGCGGCCAATAGCCATTGGCGGCGGCGTCTACGTTTCGAGTATTCAAAAGCACGCCGCTAGGCGAAAACTTGTAGACGACAGGGCCGCTCTGCCCGCTAATCTTTCCGCCGAGAAGGATGATGTTCTCTTGGCCGTCGACCTCCATTTCGGTGAATGCATCAGCGGCAAATGTGGAATTCCATAGGGTATTGCCGGTCGCACCATCGACCTTCATGAGGTGGAACTCGTTTCCAGCGGCGAGGTATTGGACGAGCAGATTGCCCTGGGAGTCCGCTAGCAGGGTGGCGCTGCCGTCGGTATCCATGATGTCGTAGTTCTTCGTCCAAGCCGTATTGCCGAGTCCGTCCAGGCAGGTGAGGCGCGCCGTGTAGTTGTCGGCCATGCTAATGGTGAAGACGCTGCCGTTCGGGGCGACGGCGGTGTCCTCGCTCCGGTAACTGATGGTGGGATCATCGAGGGTGTTGGTCCAGGTCTGCTTGATTTGGGCAGGGGCCGCGACGGCGGCGATGGCGAGAAGGGCGATCGTAAGCTTTTTCATTTTCAACTCCAGGTGCTCTTTTGATCGAGCGATGAGTTGAGTTTCGGGGGTCGGCGTTACAAGGGAGCGATGCCAGCGTTATAAAAGCGTTACAAACGATATTCACTTTTGGGGCGCGGATGCGCGTCCCGCGCCAAACCGAGCCAGAAGATGGTCGGATTCGCCACCCATGACGGGTGGCGAGAACGTGGCCCGTGGGATGTTTCCGGCCCTGGCGCGGGACGAGCATCCGCGCCCCACATGGGTTTCCTTGCCTTTAGCCCGCCATCATCGGCTGAAGATCCTTCTTCAGCATCGCTCGGGCTCGGAAGAGCCAGCTCTTCACGGTGCCCTCGGGCGTTCCGAGTTCATGGGCGATCTCGGCGACGTCCATGTGTCGGAAGTGGCGCATCCATAGGATCCGCTGATACTTCGAAGGCAACTTCTCGATCGCGTCGACGATCGCCTCTTGCCTCATCGTATCCGAAGCCTGGGCTTCGATTTCCTGGCTCGGGTCGCAGAGCATGAACTCGTGCTGGTCGAGCGACTCCCCTCGGTGGCGACGCTGGCGGACAATGTCCACACAGCAGTTCCCGCAGATTCGGCAGAGCCACGGCTTAACCGGGCGATCAGCGTCGAAGTCCTTGATGGCCCGAAACGCCTTGATAAGCGTCTCCTGCACGGCGTCGGTTGCATCGTCGCCGTTCCGGAGCATTCGGTAAGCCATCGCATAAAGCGTTGAGCGATAACGAAGAGCGATCTCATCGAACGCTCGCAAATCCCCTCGGGAGGCCTTTCGAACCAGGTTGGCCTCGGTACCCCACGTTGTCAGATTGATTGTTTTCACTTTTTGTGTTTGCCTTCTTTTGCCCTCAGGCACTATCATTTTCCGGGGTCTTGGCCCTGGTCCCAATAGGCTTGGGTACATCATCCCAAATTTAGGTTCGCGGTGAACCTACGGGATCGTGAGGACCTTGCGTCTCTTTTTTGAACCTGATTTGAACCTCGAAAAGTCTTTCCAGTTTTTGCGCCCGAATTAGCCCAAATTTGTCGGTCCATGGAACACCTGACTGCCCTTTGGCGTCTCCGGCTCAATCTGGTTAGGTAATCGAATAGGGTGGCAGCCATGCTTTCCTTGTAGAGGAACCACCGAGAACACAGAAAGGAACCACAGAAGTTTTTTCGGCGTTCGTTCTGCGCCTTTCCGCGGTTCCAAAAGGAGGCCTTCTAGTCTTGGCTTTCGCGCCTCGACCACCAATCGGCAAGGAAAGACGAATCGCCTTATACTGAGTCATGGCTCTCGCCGCTCTCGTCTTCCTCGCTTCACTTCAGTTCAGCTTCAGCCCGGGACTCATGATGGCGGCCCCAAGTCTTGCCATCCAGCGCCCCGAAGTCCGGAAGGAACTCAAACCGACCAAGGATCAGAATCGCCAACTTGACGAAGTC
>JBKJIP010000395.1:0-4506 GCA_046598515.1 Fimbriimonadaceae bacterium
GTCAAGCCCGACGCACTCGGTGGCCCAACCAATCCATCGGCTGGCCCACCGTGTGCGTCGGGCTTGACTGCGGGCCGAACCTGAAATAGGCTACTTGTAGGTACGGGCCGAGATCCTCGTATTTCGTGATCACCAGGACCCAACCCGCTTTCTCTTCCCAAGAACGGGACCATTTGGTTTTCGCCTTCGCCCCTTCCTTGGGAGCCTCCGTCACCTGCGAACCCACGATCACGGCGATATCCAGCTTCCTCGCCAATCGGACCAAAACGCGAGCACACTCCGATTGATTCTGCTCCGGCGAGTACTGGGCCGCCTTCGAGGAACTTCTAAGCTCTTGGGCGTAGTCGACATAGCACTTCGAGAAGGGTCGCTGGCGGTGCTCGGCTTCTAGCCAGGCGGCGAAGGCTTCTACGGAGTCGTCGCCGTTCGCGAAGCCATCGTAAATGCAACCGGTTTCCTGGGCATCCAGCCAAGCCTCCGCTTCCGTGTACGCGGGGGCCGACAGCAAGTCCGCGGGCGGATTCTCGTGACCGCAGAGCTTGCGGATGAGGCGCTTTTTGATGCCGATGGCGTCGATGTCGGCGAAGGTCGCATAGCAAACCCTTCTGCCTTCGCGAAGGTCATGCAGGAACATGTCCAGCATCAGCGTGGTCTTTCCGCCCTTGGCGGGAGCGGCCACGATGGTGACTTGACCCTGAGGATGGCCGCGGGTGGTGACCTTCTTGTCCAATTCGGGAAAGCCGGTCGAGAGGCCCTTCCCGGCCGGCAAAACCGTGAGATTCCGGAAAAGGAAGCTCCGCGGCACATCCGGCAGCGCGTCCGTCTGGATCGCATGGGCGAGGCTGAAAACGACAGCCATGTTCGGCTCCTCGCCAACGGCGGCCACGGTTCGGCGCAGATTGGACATCAGGGCTCGCCGTCGAGCGGTTTCCAGAACGATGCGGCCGAAATACTCACCATTCGCCGCGGACGGGACCTCTTCGGCAACCTGAATCACGTAGTCTTCACCGCCGACGTCCTGGAGCTTCCCATGCCGACGAAGCCAATTGCAGACGGTGACGAGGTCAACCTCCTCCAAATCCGCGATCGCGTCCCAGAGGATGGCGTGGGCGGGATGATGGAACTTGTCGCTCGTGATGCCCATGGCTTTGAGCACCGCGATCATTTTGGGCGAAATGATGCAAGAGCCGAGAACGCACATTTCGGCGGTGTGGTCTTTCAAAAGGGATTTGTTCAATACGGTCTATCTCCTTCGTGTAGAGGCGGGCGCCCGGTGGACGTCCGCAAGTCTTCGTCGCGCACATTGAGCCCCTGCCATTGATTGCCGGCAGCTCGCTCGAGCACGGCGATGGGGTCTCGGCATTGGGCCAGCTTCTGGATCTGGAGGCTCGCCGCGGTCGGGGTCAAGGGTTTGCCGCTTTCCTTTCGGCCAGTTACCCAGTTGGTCCAGGCGGATCGGCCAGCGGTGGTTTGGAGATTGGCGGGGAGATGGAGAGTGAGAGGATCGAATTTCTTCTTTTGATTCTCTTCAATTGATTCTCTTCTTTCCTTATTAATAGGGGGTGACATATCTGTCACCACCCGGGTGTCATATTTGTCATCCCCCGGGTGACATTCTTGACACCCCCCGGGTGACACATCCGTCACCCCCGCCCGCATCGCCGGGTGATCCAGAAAGTAGTAGCGATTCGCCGCTTTGGGATCGGACTGCTCGGCCTGGATAAGACCCTCGCGGACTAGTTCGGCCAAACACCGCTGCACTTGCCGGCAGCTCAGCTTGATCGAATCGCTCAGCGTCTGGATCCTCGGATAGGCAACGCCGGCTTTGCCGGCATATTGACACAACTTCGCGTAACAGAGCTTCGATCCCGCGGAGATCGTCTTCATCTCCATCATCCAGTTCGGGACAAACGCTCCGATGAACAAGCCGTGCGGATTAATGCGCTTTGGCATCGCATCGTAAGCCCTCCTCGCGGCGAGCACGGCGAGCTCGGCCTCGGCATGCTCCTTCGATCGTTCGCCGAACTTACGGCGGACATTCTCCGCTTCGTGCATCCGCTGATCGAGGGCTCGGTAAAGTTCTTCTCTTCGGTTCATCTCTTGGTCCTCGCAAACAAAAATGCCCCGTCCCGAAATCCGGGACAGGGCCGTGGCAAATCACAGGCGAATTAACGCCTGCTAAAAACCATCTTGAATTCTTGGACGGATGACGACACTAAAAAGTGTCACAGAAATGAGGCCACTTTAGAGAAAGTTATCGCTTTGCATTATCTGCTCTTCCCGAATCGGGATGTTGCGGGTTTCCAGCAGGTCGACCCGTCTCACCGCGCCGATCGCTTCCACACCTTTGCTGGGCACGCCCGCGATCTTCGCCTTGCGGTCCAGCCATTCGAGGATGGGGTCGGGCGGGGCTGAATCGGGATTCCCGAATTCGATGAGGATGCTTGATCGGCCGTAGGAGGGAGTCGCAAAAGCGAAAGCGCGGACTTCCCCGAACTCCTCGTCGCCTTCCTCGCATCGCTGCGAAATGTCTCGTTCGCGCGACAGGCAAAAATGGGCGAACTCCTCTTCAAAGGAGGCGATGACCGTGACGTAAAAGGGCCGCATGTCGAGATCCACGACGCCGAGCCGGGGATCGGCGAAGCATGGACCGTGGCTGGGGGTCAGCACCCGGTCGATTAGCCCTCCCAGCCCGCGGCGGCTCAAGGTGCGGGCCTCTTCGTTGGCATGGGCGAGATAGACGGGAAGGCTATGTCGGATGGCCAGTTCGCGTCCGAAGGCATCGACCGTGCTGGCGGCAAAGCCGGTGAAGTTGGCTACGTCCAACGCTCCCGTCCGCGGATGGGCCCCGGCATGGCGCTGGAGATCGATCCGGTCGAAGCAAAGTTCGCAGAGCCGAAACATCTCTTCGACCAGAATGCTTTCAGAGCCAGAGATCGAGACCCAAGTCCGGTTAGCGTCGATGTCGCTTCGGAGATCGTGAAGCGAAACCCCGGGTGGGATTCCTTCGCGGATCAGGCGATTCAGCTCATGATCGCGCCCATATGAAAATGCCGCCTGAACGAGAGCCATTGCGAAGCGTTAGACGCGATCACATGCCAACGATGTTGTATCCATTGTCGATAAAGATGATCTGGCCCGTCACGCCGTGACTCAAATCGCTGAGCAGATAGACCGCAGAACCGCCGACCTCTTTCTGGGCGAAGGGCCGCTTCAGCGGCGCACGCTCGTGAACGTATTCGATCATATCGAGCAGCCCCTTCACGCCGCGGGCGGCGACGGTGTTGATGGGTCCGGGCGAAAGCGTGTTCACTCGGATGCCTTTGGCCCCGAGATCGAAAGCGAGATAGCGGACCTCGGCTTCCAGCGCGGCTTTGGCTACACCCATGATGTTGTAGTTACCGACCGCCCGGGTGGAACCCAGGTAGGAGACCGTAATGACCGAGCCACCCTCGTTCATCAGCGGCTCGAGGGTCTTGCAAAGCTTGACCAGAGAGTATGCGGAGATCTCCAGCGCGAGCTTATAGCCGTCGCGGCTGGTCTCGATGAATCGTCCCTGCAGGTCTTCGCGATTCGCAAATGCGGCGGAGTGGACGAGGAAGTCGATCTTGCCGTATCTGGCTTCGACGTCCTTGGCGAGCTGATCCAATTGAGCGTCATCTTGGAAATCGCAGACGAACGGCGTATACCGGTCCTTGCCTTCAATGAGGCCGTTGACTCGCTCCAGCATTCGCTCGTTCTGAGCCCCAAGGCCCACCTCGGCTCCATGCTCATACGCCGCTTCGGCGATGGACCAGCCGATGCTCTTGTCGTTCGTGATGCTAAGGACGAGGCCCTTCTTTCCCTGGAGAAGCATGCCGGGGAGCGTACCTTGATGCGCAGGTAACCTGAGCAGGTGCCGCGTGCCGTCGTCCTCTTATCAGGAGGCCTTGATTCCGCCACTTGCCTCGCAATAGCCCGGGCGGAGGGGTTTGAGTGCTACGCGCTGACGATCACCTATGGTCAGCGGCATTCTGTCGAGGTTGACGCGTCCAAACGTGTCGCCGAAGCCATCGGTGTTATCGAGCAGCGGTTCGTCCATGTCGAACTCGATCAGATCGGCGGATCGGCCCTGACCGCGGCCATCGATGTGCCCAAAAGTGGTGTTCAGGAAGGCGAGATTCCGATCACCTACGTTCCCGCCCGGAACACGGTCTTCCTCTCGGTCGCCCTCGGTTACTGCGAGGTCATCGGCGCGCAGGACATCTTCATTGGGGCGAACGCGGTCGACTACAGCGGCTATCCAGACTGCCGCCCCGAGTTCATCTCCGCTTTTGAACATCTGGCCAATGTGGCCACGAAAGTTGGGGTTGAAGGTGGTCGCTTCCGTATCCACGCACCTTTGATCGAAATGCGCAAGATGGAGATTATCCAGCAGGGGTTGGAACTGGGGGTCGACTACAGCCTGACGCACTCGTGCTACGATCCGGCCGATGGCGGAGCGTGCGGAGAATGTGATTCATGCAG
>JBKJIP010000162.1:0-4699 GCA_046598515.1 Fimbriimonadaceae bacterium
GCCTTGAGCACGTTCGCCAGGGCCTCGTCTCGCGTGGCACTTGCGACCAGATCCGGGCAAGGCCGGTACATGAGAGACGAAGAGTTCAGAAGCGGGTGCAGCTGCACACTAATGCCCTCGCGCGGCATCCAAATCCCGAGCTGCGGGACCCTTACCCCCGGACCCTCTCCCTAATCGGCACGAAGATCCGATCAAGGAGAGGGGAGGGCTTCGCAGGGTTCGTGGAGCGAATTCGCGACTTCGGGATGACTCCAACTCTAAAGCGCGATCAAGCTCGCGCACTCCGAAGGTCTAGCTTGCTCGGAACCTCACAAAAAGCCCAGACAGGCCCGCGTCTCGACCTCATCGAATGGCAGGGGCCACGCAGCGTACTCATCCCAGCCCAGCGTCGAATCCGGCCAGCAGCCGCTCAGATAAGACCAAGCCTCATTTCGGTCCGTGCGCTTCACGTAGCGCTTGGTCTTCACGGTCAACTGGCCGGGTATCTCGATCACCTTAAAGGGTGCGATCGGCTTTTCGCCGTCGCGAAGCACGTAGCCGAGATCGGACCGCATGAGGTGCTTGTCCGGGCAGGTCCAGAGGCTGTCTAGGTAGATCGTCACCCATTGACGGTCGGGAAGGAAGGGCACCTTTTCCCACCCATCGAAAAGCCGACCATAGTTGCCGACATGACGAATAGCGGCCACGCGAAAGCCTGATCCACGCTCGATAGCGGTCTCATACTTGACGCGCAGTTTGCCGGTTTCGAACGAGTCGTCCCAATGCTCGTTCCAGTGGAGATTGTCCGGCGAGGGCAGCTTCCAATCGAGACCGGACGACGCGAAGTCTCGCGGAGGAACTCCGAAAGAGCGTCGAAAAGATCGCGAGAAAGCTTCCGGGGAATCGAATCCGCCCCTCTCGCTCGCCTCCCGAACGGAAAGTCCGACTACCAGGGCATAGGCGGCGCGCTCCATTCGAATGCGCCGATGAAGAAGGCCGAGCGATTCGCCGCATAGCTCATTGAAAACGCGGGTTAGGTGCGTTCGCGAATAGCCGCAATGTCTCGCCAACTCCTCGGTCCCCACCACGCTGAGCGGGGACCGGAGGATTTGATTCAGCAGGTCAGCCAGGGTTGTCGCGATTTCTTGCCGGGTTGCCTGCCTCATCGATCTTTACTTCTTGCGCCGTTTCAAGAGTAGCGCGAGTCCGCCCGCAAGCGCCGCCATCGTGGCGGGCTCAGGAACCGCGGCCAAACTCACGGGACCGTTCAGGCCCGTCGTCGCAAAGATGCTCTGGAAGGCACCCGTCGCGGCGTCGTACTTCAAGACCCGGTTGTTGCGCCAACTTGCGATGTAGAGCGAGTTGCCGGAAAAGACCATGCCGGTCGCCCCGTTGAGCCCGCCGGAGCCGGTCGACACGAAGGTGTCGATGAAGGCCCCGGACGCGGCGTCATAACGAACGACCTTGTTGCCGTTGTCGCTCGAAACATAAACCTTGCCATCACGCCATAGCATTTGGCGAGGCTGGGTAAGTCCCCCCGATCCGCCGGTGATGAATTTGTCCATGAAGGCGCCCGTGGCGCCGTTGTATCGGATCACATCACCGGTCCAGAAACTGGGCACATAGAGATGGCCATCGGGACCGAAGACGATTCCGAGATCCGGGCCATTAAGGCCGCCGCTGCCGGGCGCGACGAAGGTGTCGATCAAACTCCCGGAGGAGGAGTATCGGGTAACCGAGTCGGTGTCGAACTGGGCAACGTAGCCACGGCCCGTGGAATCAAACGTGATGCCGGTCGGCGTGTTCGCGACAGCATGCCGGCCGAGCCAGGTGCCGCCGGAGTTAAATTTTTCGATAGAGCCGGTTAGCTCGCTGGCTACATAGATGTTTCCGTCATTTCCGCCGGTGATTCCAAGCGTGCCATCGAGCTTGCCGACTCCGGCAGTGCCGATGTTATTGCCGTTCGCATCGAAGCGGACGATGTTGTCTCCGGTGTAGTTTCCAACCCAGATTTCGGTGGCTCCAACGGCGGATGGGAGCAAGAGAAAGGTTCCAAATAGAAAGCAGTGTTTTCGCATGTCAGTCCTCAAGGCATCTCAGTGTTGCGCCAAGAGGAACGGAAAACCTTGCCGTTTGTGCGATTCGTTGGGCATGCCCAACGTGGGGCAATTTGTTCGGGTGGCTTGGGGAAAGGGGTCGCAGGGGTCTGAAGGGTCGAAGGGATTCCTTTGTCCTCTCTGTCCCCTTCGTCCCCCAATGACCGCTCAAACCAACCGTCGCTCCACAACGCCGACCGGATCGAACTTCCGGAATCGCGCGGCGACGGTGAAACACGCCACAAGGCCGATCGCGATCGGTACTGGGATCGTGTACCGGAACGCAATGGAATCGAACGTGTTCAGTGCAAACGCGTTAGGATCCATCAAAGTCGCCTTCGCGATCCTCAGCATCCCCAAAGCGGCGAGAACACCCAGCCCCCAGCCTAAAACCAAAACAATGACCGTCTCCGCCAAGACGCGTTTCAGGAGTCCTTGCTTCGTAAAGCCGATAGCTTGTAGCAGCCCGAATTCCACCAGCCGCTGCGACTGGTAGATGTTCATCAGCATCCCCATCATGATTGTGATCACCAGCACCAACGTTCCGATCACCACGTCGAGGACTCGGTAGAGGATGGAGAACATCTCGTTGGTCTGCTTCTCGAGAATGTAATACGCGAAGACTTGAGCTCGCTCGCCGAGAAAGGCATTTCGCACCCAGCGATCGAGTTTGTCTTGCTCTTCAGGCGTCGGGGCGAAAACGAGGACGTTGTCGAGGGGAGGGAAGTGGTGGGCGGCTTGGTAGGTAAATCCATTGACCATCAGCCATTGGTCGGTCTGAGCGATGCCTACGATCTTTACGTGCTTGGGCGAGTATGACTCCTGCGTTTCTGGACTCTGAATCACACTCCCGAGCTTGAGCTTAAGATTGCGGGCGACAGGCTCACTGATGAGAGCTTCGGCCTTATCCTCCGCCGGCAACCGCCCGTCGATCTTCTCGACGCCGAGCCGCCTCAGGTAGTAGTCCATGTCCTTCTTCTCCATGCCGAGCATCACGAAGGGCCATTTGCCGACGATGCTGCGAACTTGGGAGCCACTGGCCCGGCAGAGGATGATCCGCTCGATGGGAACGGGACAGTTGTTCTTAATTTCCTCAACGATCTTCGGCGTCATCGTGGGATCTCCGCGCGGGGAGACGGCCACCGATTGCTGGCTGTAACGATAGATGTCGCGGATCGAATAGGGGATCGAGTTGATCATGCCGACCACCCCCATGATCAGCATGACGGCGAGGACGACGACGAGGATCAGAGGAATAGACTTGCCCGCATTGCGGGCAAGATAAGTTGAAGGCGCGAGGGGGTGCTGCACTCGCTTTCAATTCTAGTGCTTGGCGGGGCTAGGCCGCTTTGCCATAGACGAATCGCTCGATCTGGAACTTCTTCTCCGCCATGGGAATCTGCTTCTTGATCGTGCCCGGCTTCACGGGCTGACCATCGATCTGCAGCCAGGAGAGGGTGACGACGCCGTCCTTTAGGTGGAACGTGCCGCCGCTCTTCCATCCCGGGCCAAGATAGTTAAACTCACCCGAGGCGTTGAAGACGAACTTATTGGCCTTTGCGAACTTGCCTTCGGAGTCCATCGTGTACCAAGTCCCGACCATGGGCACGTTCAGCGGGTTCGGCTTCACGACTGCTTTCTTCACGACGATGGGTGCCTTCTTCTTCGTCGATTTCTTGGTGGTCTTCTTCTTGGTCGTCTTCTTTTTCGGGGCAACCTTCTTGGTCTGAGTCTTCTTCACGACCGGCTTCTTAACCTGCGGCGCCGAGTGGACCGCGGGGCTGAGGCCGAATGCGAACGAGGAGACGAATATGGCGAGGATCAACCAACGAGTTGCCTTCATGATGCGAGTTTGACAGTTGAGCTCTATTCACTGTTTCGTCCAGTCCCATAGATTTGGGACCGGGGGCTGTTACGGGCGGCTCGATTTAGGCGTTTGGTCCCGGCTATCGCCTTGCAGACAGTCCGTATCCAGCGGGGAACCACACATTGTTAGATGAAGTGTCATTGATTGCAGTGTCCAATGTGGGCCGAGGATGCTTGAGCCTCGGCGACGCCACAATCCCTGCTTCGACATGAGTGGGATTGTGGCACCGCTCTGCGGAGCGAACACTTCCATCCGCTTACCAGGGGAAACGCTTCGCTCAATCCCCTGGCCACGAATATGTGTCCCCGATGGGGTGGCTTATCAAATGGCCATGAAATGAGGCTATAGGGGGGCAAACACCCGGCGAGGATAGATTTCTGTAACTCGCCCACTTTCATCGACGACCAAGACCATGAAGTAGCTCGATGTCCAAAGTCCCATTGCTGCGTCGCGGCGGCCAGACAATGCCGAGCCGGCCCTTAGGCCCTGGGGACGTGCAAAATGCCGTTCTTCTCCAGAAAGCTCTTCATAGTCGCTCGGTGGCTCGCATGCTCCGATTGGGCGGCCGAGGCATCCTTCCCACTTCGCCACCTCGTTCCGGTTGAAGGTCAGCTTGTTCGCGAAGTAGGCACAAAGCAAAACGACGAAGCCGATCCTGACCACTACTATCGCACGACACCCTTTCGGCACAGATACATGATGCAAGGCAGGGTGCCCGGAATCCGAAAGGCGGATGAAGAAACTTGGGGCCCGTCAC
>JBKJIP010000260.1:0-3898 GCA_046598515.1 Fimbriimonadaceae bacterium
TTCCGCCACCACCTACGCCGAGCGAGTGGCGCTAGACAAAGAGTATTTCGCCAAAGCCGGCTTGCGATTCGACCTGTACATCATCTTTAAGACGATTGGGGCGATTTTTACTGGGCGCGGAGCGAAGTAAAGAGCGTTCGCTCTGCCGTAAATCGTAAATCGTAAATCGTAAATCGTAAATTGTAAATCGACGGAGTGCATACCCGGGCAGACGCGACCACTCAAGCCTCTAGCACCCCGTTCGTCGATTTACGATTTACGATTTACAATTTACAGTTCTAGAAGATTGCTATGAAAACCGCCCTCGTCCACGAATGGCTCACCATCCCCGCGGGATCGGAGGAGGTGTTTGCGGAGATGTGTTCGCTCTTTCCGGGTGAGGTCTTCTCGTCTGTCATCGACGCCGAGCGGTGCAAATTTCTCCAGGGTATGAAACTCCACGAGAGCTTTATCGGCAAGCTGCCGATGGCCCGCAAGCGGCACTGGCTATACGCCCCACTGATGCCGCGGGCCTATCGCTCTTTCGACCTGAGCGGATTTGACCTGGTGCTCACTTCCTCTCATTCCTTCGCCCACGGCGTGCGCAAGGCGAAGGGGGCGACGCACATTTGTTACTATCACACTCCGGCCCGCTCGCTCTGGGTCCCGGAGATCGACGGGCGCGCATCCAAAACCTTTGTCCACCGGGCGATTGCGAACTGGCTGAAGCCGCAGGATTTGGAGGCGTCGAAGGGCCCTGACTACCTGCTCGCCAATTCACAAACGATCGCGGATCGATTGAAGAAGTTTTACGGCCGCGACGTCCACAAAGTGATCTATCCTCCGGTTCATACGAATCGGTGGAACGACGTCGAGAAAGAGTCGGACGATGAAGGCTTTCTCTATTGGGGCCGGCTGATCGACTATAAGAAGGTCGACGTGCTGATCGAAGCGGTGCGCAAGACGGGCGATAAGCTCAACATCGTGGGATCCGGGCCTTGCGATGCCGAGCTTCGAACCCAAGCGGCCGGGATGAGTAATGTCGTGTTTCATGGCCGACTGCCGGATGAAGACCTCAAAAAGCTGATGTCACGGTCACGCGCCGTGCTCTTCGCGGCTTATGAGGATTTCGGTATCGTGCCCGTCGAGGCCATGGCGGCCGGACTGCCGGTGGTGACCTATGGCGTCGGTGGCGCGGCCGAGTCCGTTTTGCCCGAGTTCGGGGTCCATGTGCCAACCCAAGATCCCGCTGACTTCGCGAAAGGGATCGAAGAGCTGAAAGGGAAGAGCTTTGACCCGGCGGCCCTCAAAGCCCATGCTGGCAAGTTCGATGTGGAAGTCTTCCGGCGCGAGTATCGCGAAACCGTGAACGCCCTGATCAGCCGGTAACGAGCTGACCGCTGAGGCCCCACAAGTGGCCACCCGTCGCTTCGACCTCAACAACTTGCCCTGCCAAGGAGGCTGGACCCGCGAAGTGCATCATCCGATACTCGCGCGAGTAACCCTGCAGCATCTCGGGATTCTTGGGCGAAGGACCCTCGACTAGGACCTCGAACACCTTGCCGATTTGCTCGTTGTTGCGCTCTACGGTAATAGATGTTTGCCGATCTTTGAGCCGATCCATTCGCGACTTGCGAACATGTAGAGGTAACTGCTCCATGTCCCCCGCCGGCGTGCCTGGGCGGGGCGAGTAGATAAACATGTACGCGCCGTCAAAACGGACTTCCTCAACCATCGCGAGCGTGTTCTCGAACTGCTCTTCGGTCTCCCCAGGGAAGCCGACGATGATGTCCGTCGTGATGCCGACATCCGGCATCTTCTCGCGAAGTTCGCGAACGATCTCTAGGTAGCTCTCGCGCGAGTACAGACGGTGCATCGCCTTGAGCACCTCGTTGTCGCCGCTTTGGAGGGGCAGATGGACGTGCTCAGGCACGGCCGGGCAATCCCGGATCGTGTCGATGAGATCTTCCTTGAAATCGCGCGGATACGGGCTCGTGTACCGAATGCGCTTCAAATCCGGAATCTCAGAGAGCTGCCACAGAAGTCGGGAGAAGGGAACGCGGCCCTCGAGCAGGTTCTTGCCGTATGAGTTGACCGTTTGGCCCAGCAGTGTCACTTCGCGAGTGCCACGCTGGACTAGCTGAGTCACTTCTTCGATGATCTCTTCGGTAGGCCGGCTGCGCTCCCGTCCCCGAGTCGTGGGCACGATGCAGAACGTGCAGAACTTGTCGCAGCCATATTGGATCGGCACAAAAGACTTCAGCTTGCCGATCCGGTCGACTTCGCGAGTCGGCACATCAGTCACAACCGCGCCCTTTCGCTCCGGCAACTCGGTTCGCTTCGCGAACTTCCGGTTCTGCGCGGCTTCCTCAACGAGGCTCGCTACCTGAGAGATATCCCCGGTTCCGAGCACGAAATCGACGTAGGGAGCTCGCTTCTTGATCTCGTCGGCCCGAAGCTGCGCCATACAGCCGCATACGCCCACGATAATCTCCGGCCTCATCTGCTTGAGGATCGCGATCTCGCCGAGCATGGAAAACGCCTTGTCCTCCGGCTTTCGGCGCACGCTGCAGGTGTTCAGGAGTATCACATGCGCCTCGGGCAGGGAAGCGGCGGGCTTGAAACCAATGTTCTGCAGGTGTAAGCCGATCTGCTCGCTGTCCTCTTCGTTCATCTGACAGCCCCATGTGTGGACGTAATAGGTCCCGCGCTCCTGCTTGGGACGCGATTTTTGGGCAATCTGATCGGGGCGGAGTAGAACCTGCGACATGCTGGTTTTGAACCTAGAGGATACCCGGCGGCGGGGCTCAAAACTTCGGGACCAGGCAAACCCGTGGCCAGTAAAAAACGTCAAACTAACTATGATGCCAAGACCGACAGCCATCCTGATTGCCGCGGCCGTGCTGACGCCGGGCCTCGCCACTGCCGATGCCTTCAAGCCAAGCAAAGCGGATCAGGTGAAACTGGGCCAGCAAGCAGCCCAGGAGATTCGAAAAAAGGAAAAGATTCTTCCTGCTTCCGATATCCGCGTGCAGACGCTGCGCCGCATTGGCCAAAAGCTTCTCGCCGAGGTTGACGACTCCAAGGAGCCTTGGCGCTACAGCTTCGATGTCGTGGACAGTAAAGAAATCAATGCTTTCGCCCTCCCTGGCGGCCCCGTCTTCTTTTACACGGGCCTGCTCAACAAGATGGAGAGCGAAGATGAGATCGCGGGCGTGCTCGCTCACGAACTCGTTCACGTTCGTAAAGAACACTGGGCCTATAGCTATTCCGACAGCCAGAAGCGAAATCTGTTGCTCACTGGAATCCTTTTGCTCGGGAAAGTTGGTCGCACCGCGGGCGACCTGCTAAGCATTGGTAGCGATGTCCTGATCGGCCTCCCATTCTCCCGAAAGCACGAGACAGAGTCCGATACTCAAGGTTTCGACATCATGGTTCGTGCGGGCTATAACCCCCAGGGCATGGTCGACGTTTTCACATTCCTTGGAAAATCCAATAAGGGCAAGCCGCCCGAGTTCCTATCAACTCACCCCGATGACGGCAAGCGCGTCGGGCGAATGAAGCAGATGATCGCCGATTCCAATCGCACATATCGAGCCGAAGTTCCGGTCAAGTGGGAGACCACCACGTACGTAGATTCCAGGTCGCTCCGCTGGCACTGGTAATCTGATTCGAACGGTAGCGGGCGAGAGGCCAACGGTACACTTACCAACGCATTGCCTCTCGCCCGCGCTCTAATTCTAAAAACCGCAGCGTTGCGGCCCGTGGAAAAGCTGGTTCGAAAATCGTTCCTCTTCCGCGGCATGGTCAAGCGATTCATCGCCGGTGACACCACTGAAGAGGCGATCAAGGTTGCGGAGGAGCTCACCGCCCGAGGCTTCTGGACCTCTCTCGACTATCTAGGCGAGAACACGAAGAG
>JBKJIP010000262.1:0-6238 GCA_046598515.1 Fimbriimonadaceae bacterium
TACCAGCGGAGTCCCCTGCCGGGGACTGAGGTTGCTAAGCTGAAGTGGGCCGCAAGGAGCAGCGAATGCGAAACTGCCCAGGTATTTGGTTCAAGGGCACGTTCTCACCCTCATGTCCCCTTGGCCCTGCCTCGATGATCTTCGCCAACTCGCCATCGGAAACCGTGCCTCAGTCTCCGGAAGAGGATAGTTTTTCGATAATCCTAATCCCTCGTGCATAGGGTGCGGCCAAGACTAAGCCAAGGGAGCCAACGAACAGGACGAGGGTTGCCGCTTTGAAGAAACGTGGAATCGTCTGATAACCCTTATACTTGGCGATGAGGGCACCAACCCAAATCAAGGAAATGAGGATGCCGATGCCTCCGGCCACCAACACGGGCGTGGTCAAGCTAACTTCTTGAACTGTCCTTTCCATGTTGGCTTTCGGCTCCATGAGGAGATTATACGGACAGTTCGCTCATGGGCAAGCGCTACAACGCCCGGTCATCGAAACTCGCCGCGAACTCCGCCCCACATCCCTTGGCCCTGCCTCGATGATCTGGAAGCTGGGCGGCACGTGGAGGCTCGACGTGGTTGGTAGGTGCTCGGAGCTCGTGGGCACAGTTACCCTTCACTCAGATAGGATTGCATGTGGTGCGTCGAAAATCGATATTCGCCATCTTAGTGATACTGCCCACTGTTTTCGCTGGGTTCATGCTGACCATGGGTCGCGCCCGTAATTCCAGTGTCGTTTTGGGCCGGCACAACGCGAACATACACTTTGTTCCTTTTAACGAGGCACACGGTAAGCCCTGGTTCGACTTTACTTTTCCCCTGATTGGGCGGATGATGTATCCCAAGCAGACAAAGCTTCGGGGAGTTGATCCAAAGGATGACGCAACACAAGTCGCAGGCTATCTCGTCGTTGACACCTGGACGGCTTATTGGAGCCCGGCCGGGCAGGCTCTCCCGATTTTCAGGATGGAGAATGACTTTGCGGTTTCTGAGAGTGTTGGGTTCGGCCCCGCCATCGTCAGCGTCCCCCTGCCGCGTTCAAATCGGGAAGGAAATGGGGCAAGCCTGGTCATCAAGCAACCCTATCCGGAAATCGTAAACGTCAGTGTGCGCATCAATCCCTAGAGACTTAGTTGCCGGACTAGGTCTCGACCTTAAGAACCGCCTGGTTCAATGTCAGATGCTATGCCAACTGAGCTATCCCCCGGATCATGACCGTCCGTGGTCAAACGCATGTATCCCCCAGAGTCCCCAAAAACGTTCAACAAAGAAAGGGCGACCGCCCAAGGAGAACTGAAATGACAAAAGAAATGGAACGTTGTATGGAAGCTTGCGCAACCTGCGCGGATACTTGCCGCGGATGCGCCGAGCAGTGCAGAGGCATGATGGGAATGGAGGTTTGTGCGAACTTGTGCGACGAGTGCATGCGAGCTTGCGAGCAGACGATTCGCACGATGGAATCCGGCTCGAATTCCGATTGCGCCGCCTGCGCCGTCACCTGCCGGAACTGCGCCAGCGAGTGCGAGCGCCACGATCATCCCTTCACCAAAGACTGCGTCCGTGTTTGCTTCGAGTGCGCCACCGCCTGCGAGGCATCGGCCCGAACCGCAGTCGGCGCTCGTTAGTTACGAGTGACGAGTTGCGAGTTACGATTGACCTGGTAGTGACGAGTTACCTGCGGTAGGTGGTGAGCGGTGAGTACCGAGTACCGAGTGACGAGTGGTGAGGGCGACCGGCGGCACAATGCATCCGCCGCCCTCTTCAAAATCCACGGAGGCAATTGTGGGCCGCGAATGATCGTGTCTTGGCGCATTCTGGCCAACGCAAGATTCATCCTCGCCACTCGTAACTCGTCACTCGAAACTCGTCCCTATCGACGTCACTCGTCACTCGATACAGGTACATTCTAAGCCGAATGATCGAGGAACTTGAGCACGAGGCACATGGGGCGGTTCTGGCCGCACCGGACACGAAGGAGCTCAAAGAGCTCGAGATCAAGTATCTCGGCAAGAGCGGCCTTTACACCGGCTTGCTCCGCCAGATCGGGCAGCTTCCCCCCGAAGAGAAGCCCGCCTTCGGTCAGAAGGTCAACGAAGCCAAAGCTCGCCTTCAAGAGGCGATCGACACCCGCCATGCTCTCTTGAAAAAGGGCGAACGGGCGGAGGAGTTTGAGCGCGAGCGCATCGACGTCACCATGCCCGGCCGGCCGATGCCGATCGGCTACGAGCACGTGATGCAGAAGACCATGAACCGCATCAAAGAGGTCTTCATGGGGCTCGGTTTCGAATACTTCGAGATGCCCGATCTGGAGTCATTCCACTACAATTTCGATGTCCTGAACTACCCGCCCGATCATCCTGCGATGGACGATCAGGACACGTTCTACATTGACGACGAGCATCTGCTCAAAACGCAGAGCACGGCCTTTCAAGGTCGGGTCTTCGAGCAGCGCCAGCCACCCTTCCGCGCCTTCACCATCGGCCGCACCTATCGGAACGAAGCCGTCGATCGCACCCACGGGCATACCTTCCACCAGGTGGATTGCTTCATGGTGGACGAGGGGATCTCGATGGCCCACCTCAAAGGCACCCTCGGCCTCTTCGCCCGTGCCATGTTCGGCGAGGACGTGAAGGTCCGCTTCCGCCCCGACTTCTTCCCTTTCGTGGAGCCTGGAGTGGACTACGCCATCTCGACGCCCAAGCTATTCAACGGCCGTTGGGTCGAACTGGGCGGTGCCGGCCTCGTGCATCCGAATATCTTGGAAGCGTACGGCATCGACACCGAAAAGTATTCCGGCTTTGCCTTCGGCTTAGGGGTGGAGCGCATCCCGATGATGGCGTACGGGGTGGATGACCTCCGGCACTTCCTAGAGAACGACCTCCGGTTCCTGGCGCAGTTCGCTTAGCCGCTCAGAACGGCTGTTCGAGGGTTTCGGGGAGCTTCTCCGCGATTTAGGGGCAACCAATCGGATGACTGCTAGCGTCTAACCCCGCAATGCTGCTCAGCGCTCTTGTAATCGCCGCTAGTTTCCACGCGAGTCTAACTGACGCAGGAGTTGCCGCCCTCCGGGACGCCGAAGCGGCGCTTTCGGTCTCGGATGACCGGGTAAGCGTCCTGGCCAATCTGGGACGGGCATGGGCCCCCAGGGACCCGCGCAAAGCGAGCGCACTCCTGGAGATGGCATGGGCGGAAATGCGACCAAGCGGTGGCTATCCAAAGCCGCATGATGAGATCATCTCTGCTTGGTGCGAGTTCGATTTAAAGCGAGCCGAGTTGGCTCTGGACTCTCTTCTGCCGGAGGATCGCGAGCAAGCCGAGAAGGGGTTCATCGGTGCGCTTGCGAAGACCAATCCCGAGAAGGCGGCCGGCCGACTGGAGAAGATTGATTCTTACCTGATGGACGTGCTAGCCGAAGACACCGCCAAGGATGTCGCGACGACCAACCTCCGCTACGCGCTTAGATTTGCCATGGCACTGAGCGAAGAGAATCGTCCGGGTGCGATTCGCGGCGCTGCCCTTGGCGCATCGCGAAAGAACTTGCCCACGGCCGTGAAAATGATTGGCGAACTAGACGACCCCGAAGACCGTGAGTGGGGATACCGCTACCTAATCTCGGACTTGCTCGAAGCCCGGTCCCCGAACGCGCTGAAGGTCTTGCCTTACTTGAAAACCATCGAGCATCGAATCGATGCGTCGTGCCGAATCGCTGAGCAACTTCTGCCGACCAATCCGAACCTGGCGAACAAGATGGCAGATGAGTCGATTACGGTTGCTCTCGCCTGCGATCCGGTAGGTGATGACGTCGAGTCTCTTCAGTACCGGAGCCTCACGATTTTGGCTCGCCTCCGCCCCGACACCATCCGTCCTTTGCTGGAGAAGATCGAACTTCAAGGCGGCGACAATAGGCAATGGATGTCCCTTGTTGGTGCGTGGAGCTACGTAGATCTCGATCACGCGAAGCTCTTGTTCCAGAATCACCTCCAAGAGCGTTACATGGACACTTGCTTCGGCGCCTATATGCAGCACGGCTACCTTGACCTGATCGTCGCCATGGTTAAGAGATCTCCTGCCGAAGCCCTTGCTTTGATCCGCGAAAACAATGATTATGATTCGCTTACCCGATCAGTCCGCGATCCTGACTTCCGAACTCGGGTCGACTTTGCGGCTTGGGAAATCTTCATTGAGAAGTCGGGGGACGACCGCCTTCGGGGCGTGATCCACCTTGATTTGCTCGGACAACGCGCCATGCGCAACCCCAGCAAAGCCGGACCCATCCTCGCTCAGCTCTTCGCCGATATCGCACCGGAACGATTCGAAATCGCGCGAGGAGTGGCGAACCAACTGGTCGGGAAACCAATGGAAGCTTTAGCCACGCTCGCCTACATAACATCGCCTCTAAGTCGGGCGGCCGCGCTTATCGAGCTTGCCGGTAACGTTTACCCATCGGACCCGGACGCTTCACTTGTAATCTTTCTTGAAGCGAGAAAGCAAATCGAGGTCGTCAACCCTGAAGACCAAGCCGGCGCCCTCGCCGACCTCGGGCTCCGTGTGAGCCTGGTTTCTCGGGCCGCATGGGCGAGAACTTAGTGCACGACGCCTCGCCAATCAACCGAAGAGATTTCTCAAGTAGCGCTCTCGGCCGTCCAGAAAACCCTTCGTGATCCGGTAGCAATCCGTGTCCTCGTACTCGACCGGCCGGACCCCTTCCTCCGAGAATTCGTAGATCAACGCGCCCGGATAGGCGAGGATGATGGGGGAATGGGTGGCGATGATGAACTGGGAACCGGCTTCGATGAGCCGCTTCAAGACTAGCAGCAGGGCCATCTGCCTCTGAGGCGAAAGCGCTGCTTCCGGCTCATCGATCAGATAGAAACCGCTTTCGCCGAACCGGTTATCGAAGAGATCGAGGAAGGACTCACCATGCGAGCGTTTGTGGGGATCTCCACCGTAGGAAAGGAATGAATCTGGACCAAGTTTGTGAAGCTCGCTGGCCACGTTGTAGTAGCTCTCCGCACGTAGGAAATACGTGTCGAGGGGAGCCTGAACCTTCGGCATCCGTAGGAAATCTGCCAAGTTCGAATGCGACTCATGGGTCGCAAACCGGAAGTTGCGACCGCCGCCCTCGGCGTTCATCTCCTGCTTCACGGCGATCGCCTCTAAGAGGGTCGATTTGCCACTCCCGTTCTCCCCGACGAAGAAGGTAATCGTGGGGGAAAGGTCTAGCTTGTCCAGATCCTTCAGACAAGAAATGTCGAAAGGGTAACCCTCATGGGGAAATTTGTCGCGCTGAACCTCCACCCGCGTGAAGAAACCCTGCCCAACCGTGATCTCACGCTTCTTCGCCATGACTCTTCGGGCGGAACGTCCAGAGCTTCTGGCCGAAGAAGTTCCAGAACGCAACCGCGATCGTGGCGATGATGGTGGCGACGGCCCAGCTTCGTTTCTGGTGGCCTGGAATGACATTGCCGAGCAGAGTGAGCAAGATCGTGTTCAATGCCGCGCCGATCAACGCCACAACATAGAACTTGCGCATTTGGGCGGCGCGCTGCTCCTTCGTGGTGATGCCAAAGGTCCAGCTTCGGTTCCAGAGGAAGCTGTTGAAGATCGCGATGCCGGTGGTGATCACTTTGAACACCGGGCTCGCGGCAAAGGCGGGATCGATCGCGCCGTCGGGACGAGTTGCGAAGTAGTTGAAGAACGAGCCGCCATTCTCCATGAGCCAGGTGCCAAAGGTCTTTGAGAGCAAGGAGCCCTCATAGGGCATCACAAACATCAGCACATAATGGAGACCAGCATCGATCACGGTAGACGACCCGCCCACGATGCAGAACTTGACGAACTGGCGAACGGTCGGGTTCTTGAGCAGTTCGAATGCGGCCGCGCCCCCAACGGGCATATCTTCGGGAAGAACGATGATCGCCTGATGGATGCGGCTGCGAATAATCCGCTCGCCAAAGCGGTTGAGTTTGGTGCCGATGAACTCAGTCGGGGCCATCTGCCGAACCAGGATCGCGTCGATCCCGCTTCGATTCGCGCCAAGCACGTCCGTAAACATCTGGTCGCCGACCATGATGGCGTCCTCCGCCTCTATGTTGAACTTCTTCAGCGCGACTAAGAACATCTGGCGCGATGGCTTGAATCTTCCAAGCAGATACTCGAGGTCCATCGCCTTCGCGAGACGGTCCAGGCGTTCCGGGTTGCGGGTGTTGCTGAGGATGCAGAGTTGGAATCCGAGCGCCTTGGC
>JBKJIP010000013.1:0-4299 GCA_046598515.1 Fimbriimonadaceae bacterium
TCGTATCGACCGACATGCGTTTTAGGTTCTCTTGCTTCATCCTCGCGGCGGTTACGCTCGCCGCGGCCCAAAATCTTCCACGTCGCGCCACACTGGGCGTCCCGCTTAGGGCCGTCCCGGCGGAGTTGAACGAGAAGTACAAGCTCCTCTCCCAGAATGCGGCCGAGGTCGCTACCGGAACGACCGCCTTGCCCGGAGATGTCAAGAACGGCGACATCGTGATCGCCATCGATGGGAAGAAGTTCAAGTCGTTCGGTGAAATGAATGACATCGTTCGCAACCTGAAAGCTGGCTCCAAGGTCAAACTCACCGTCCTGAGTGACGGCAAAGAGGCCACCCGCGAGATCACCGTCAACGAACGCCCCCGCGATCCTGGCGATGAGACTTATGAAGTCATCTACGACCATGTCGTTAGCAACGGCAATCGCATCCGCACCATCATCAGTAAGCCCAAGAAAGCTGGCCGGCACCCTGTCTTCTACTGGATGCAAGGCATCAATACGGGAAGCGTTGACTTCCCGCTCACCACCCAGAGTTACATGGCTCCGATCCTGAAAGCCTTCTCCGACGACGGCTTTGTCACAGTTAGGGTCGAGAAAACCGGCGTCGGGGACAGCGAAGGCGGGCCAGCCAACGCCGTCGCCTTCAACGAAGAGAACGACATCTACCTGCAAGCTCTGAAGTCGTTCGACAAGTACGACTTCATCGACCGGAGCAAGGTCTTCGTCTTTGGCCACAGCATGGGCGGATGCCATGCCCCGATCATCGGTGCCCAACTCCCCTTGAAGGGCATCATCACGTACGGCACCGTCTCCGATTCCTGGCTCGAGTGGCAGATCAAAGCTGATCGATGGCAGCCGATGCTCGGCGGCGGCGATCCCGCCCAGATCGATCGCGATGTTCGAAAGACAGTCACGTTCTACAGCGCTCTCTACAATGAGAAAAAGAGCGTCGAGCAGATCGTAAAGGAACATCCTGAGCTCGCCGATTACGCCAAATCCCAGTCCGCGGACGGGATCAACCTGAACCCGCGCAGCATCAAATACATGCAGGAGCTCAACGACAAGAACTTCAGCGAATATTGGAGCAAGGTCGGCGACGCCAAGGTCCTCGCCCTCTTTGGAGAGCACGATTTCGTCTCTCTAGAAGCCGACCAGACCCAAATCCCCGCCGTGGTGAACCGGGTGAAAGCGGGCCAGGCAACCTACCAAAGGGTCAAGGAAAGCGACCATGGCTTCTCGAAGACCACATCCTTCCAAGACTCCATGGCAAAGTTCGGCCGCCCCGGCGCCGACTTCAATCCCGAAATTATTCGGGTTTGCCGGGAGTGGGTGAAGTCGATCCTGGAGTAGCGAACTTCGATGGCCCGATATCCAGGCTGAAGAACTCAAGGACATCATCGAGTCGGTCGCTTTCCGCATTGCAGGAAGCGACCGCCCTCTCGAGAAGCAGCTTCGTCTCCTCGATCGTGCGGCGATGATCCCGAATCTTGGCTTCGAGCTGGCTTATCTCGATCTGAGTGCCGGCGACGAAATCGTTCGTACGTTTCATCAACCCATCCGCGTAGGATGCCAGCGCCGCGAGCTTGCGAGAGGCGTCCGTGACAACCGACTCGGAACTCACGCCCGTAGCGTGACCCATAGCTTGAATCATCACGCGCACGGACTGACGCTTCGCGTCGAGCGGCAGATCAGCCGGTAAAGCGTTGATCATGTCCAAAGCTTGCTCCGCTGAGAAGGTGCACGGCGGCAGGCTCGCCTTCTGATAGATTTCCGAAAAATGGACTTCGCCGCCCGGTGCGGAAGGGGGCATGGTTTGCGCCGGCTCGACGACCTTGATCTCGTCCAGGTTTGGTCCCGGCGCATCCTTTACGATTTGCTCGACGGTCTTCCTCTCTGCCGGAACTTCCTTCGGCGCATCTCCGGGAGCTGCCGACTTGGCGATGAGCTCCTCAAAGGTAAGCCCTGTTCCGCCCGAAGCGGAACCGGATGAACTGGCGGCCGGAGCCGGGCTGTCCTCGATTTCTACGAATAGGCCGGCGGCCTTCTTGAGCGCGTCACGTATTGCCATGGGTGGTTGCCTATAGTTTAGCGACTAACTCTTCGAGCGGCGCTACGGAATCGATCGCTTCGGCCAGCGAGTTGGATGCGAGGATGACCTCGTCGATGTCGGCCAGGACCTGCTCGGGCGATCGCGCGCGGATCTCGTCGTTGATCAAACCGAATGTGTCCTGCATCAGCTGCATCTGCCCGCCGAGATTGTGGAGGATCAAACCAATCCGCCCTACGTAATCTTGGCGGCGCTGGAGCACTTCCATGCGCTTCTCGGAAACTTTCGCGGTAGGAAAGTCAGGGTCATCGGCCAGACGCTTCCCGATCCCGTCGATCTCGCCCTTGTACCGCCCCTGAATATAACCGACCGTGCTGTCGATCCAATCCTCGGAAGGCACGACGTAGGCCACGTTCTGATCACCAGAGCGCACGACGTCGAACTTAGGTTTCCTGCCTTTTACCACCGGCGGCGGACTCTTCGCCTGCGTTCCGCTCCGCAGCTCGCCTTCCAGGGAAACCAGGTACTGGCTGAAGCGACTCTCCTGCTGAGCGAACTGAAGATATTTTTCCAGTAGATAATCCAGCTTCCGGAGCGCCTCGCGGAACCACTTGTCCTCTCCCTTCGCCTGGGCCTCGATCTGTCGGCGCTTGTCCTCGAGAAGGGTGAACCGGTCGCGGACTTCGTAGCGAAGCGAGGGCATAATCTCCCGCTTCAGTTTCTCGCGCCGCTCAAGGATCTCGTCATCGTAGCGCTTTTCGAGCCGATTCTCGTACCATTTCGAGTCTGGAACGAACAAAAGATAGGCTGCTTCGAGGATGAGGGCGCCCAGCAATGGAAGCGGGTTGAGCGTGGCTAGAGATATGGCCGTAGCCGTTCCCAACCCGATCAGATTGAATCCTTCCTTGAACGCTTCCGCGTAACGCTTAACGACGCGCATCCTTGTTTCCGATGGAATCTACCTGAACGAGTTTCCGCCTTGAATCAAGGACGGCTGAAACAAGCCTCTCGTTGCGCACCCTTTGGACTGCGCGACCCACGGTCGCGCTCTAAAATGGAGCCTCTGCACGAAGCGACCAACTTGGCGCATATGCCCTGGTTCCTCCTCAAAGATGTTCGTGCTTTGAGGGGGAACCGTTGGGGAGGGGGAAGCGCATAGGTCAACGTTCTTGGAGAAACCGCCTCCCCCTTTGCGTCACTTTGCGTCCTTTGCGCCTTTGCGTTTAGAAAGAAGTCTCAAACAGAACTAACTCGGAAACTCGAAGTTCCATTTAACGCGAAGGGCGCAAAGGAGCGCGAAGTTCGCAAAGGAAACCCGGAACCCGGAAGTAAACTCAAACACATGAAACGACTCACCTGGCTTTCGCTCGTCCTCGTCGCCGCCTTGGCGATAGGGCAAGGGTCGCCGCTGCAGCGCAAAGCGAAGGTCGGCGATGTCATTAAGTACAAGCTCGAAATGAACCTGCTCCTCTTCGGAGACACCGCGAACTACACCGCGCTCCTCACCGAGAAGGTCACCGAAGTCGCCGAAAACGGCAATTACTCCGTCGAGCGCTCCCAAACCGACTATAAGGTCGAAATGTTCGGCGAGCAAGGCACGCTGGCCGATGAAGATACGGCCAAGACCGTCACCACGTATTCCCCCACCGGCGCCTTCGTAGGCCTCAAAAGCGATCTCCTGAACAGCAGCGTTTACCGTATGGCTGAAATGGAAGCCGTCCATCTGCCCGGCAAGGAAGTGAAGAAGGACGACACCTGGAGCGCAGAGGTCCCCGCCGACGAAAAGCGCGGCGTCTTCAAGGCCAAAGCCGAGTACAAGGTCATCGACGAAGAGAAAGTCGGTAACCACGACTGCTGGAAGATCTCGATCAACTACACCGAGCTCGAAGGCACCCCCGTCGCCACCGTCACCGGCGACTGCTGGATCGCCAAAGCCGACGGCAGCGTCGTAAAAGTAGAAACCGCCTGGAACAACGCCCCCATCCCCGGCTCCCAATCCCCGGTCAGCGGGTCGTATAAGCTGGAGCGGGTTGATTAACTAGTCGTAAATCGTAAATCGACGAACGTGACTTGGGATCCAACGCTGCTGTTTCAGCCCTGCAATTCCTTCGAACATCGGGTCCCGCAAAGTTGCTTCGAAGACAAAACTTACAAGGTTGAATCGTCCCATTCAAACGATTTACGATTTACGATTTACGATTTACGATTTACGATTTACGATTTACGATTTACGATTTACGATTTACGATT
>JBKJIP010000066.1:0-4220 GCA_046598515.1 Fimbriimonadaceae bacterium
GGACGCCGGGACTTCATCAGTTGGATCGAGTCCGCCAAGAAGGAGGAGACTCGAAAGCGCCGAATCGAAATCGCCTGCGACAAGCTCGCGAAGGGTCAGCGGCGGCCTTGCTGCTACGCGGTTGTGCCGATGGATCTCTATAAGGTGCTCGGAGAGAATCCAGAAGCAAAGGCAATGTGGAGTGGCCTATCCGCGGACGAGAAACGGGACTTCTCAGATTGGCTGGAGGCCTCCAAAGACAAGGCCACCCGGAAGGCGCGCGTCGCTGAAGCAAGCGGAATGCTGATCTCCGGCAAGAGAGCCCCGTGATGGACTTGCGCCCGTCCTTACTCGTTCTGCTTGCGATATCCGTCGGATGCGCTCCGTCGAAGAAAGTCGATCCGCTCGCCGGAAACTACGTCGCTTGGGGCTTCATGGATGGAAAGCCGTTTGCGATGGACGGATCCAATCGGACAACCCAAAAGCTGGAACTGAAATCAGACGGTTCGTATACGCTGATTCTCGAGACTTCCGCGATGATGATCCTATCCGCGAAGGCGAACGGAACTTACACGAGGACCGGAAACACCCTGAATCTAAAGGGCACGATGACCTCCCACATGGACGACGGTTACAAGAAGGGCACCACAACCGTCCCCAATGCGATGAAGCTCGAAGTTCGAGGCGAGACGCTCGAGACGAGCGGTGCGGGCGATGATTCCCTTTTTTTCCGGAAGGAGGGTGCCGGACCGCCCACACTCCCCGCGAAACTTCAGCTAAAGCCGTCCGAACCCGGCGCCATCGATCTTGTTACCAAGGTGGAAAGGGCGTACGCCAGCCTTAAATCGCTGGCCGTTACCGGAACCGTGCGCTCGAAAGGGGGCGGTTTCGTTGCCAAAGACGCAAAGTTCAGGCTGCTGTTTAGCGCCCCTTCCAAGTTCAGATTCGAGAGCACTATCTATGGCGGTACCAAGGAAATCAACCATGTCGAGATCACTTGGGACGGCGGCGAAAAATGTTGGTGGTACACAACCGAGTTTGGCGAGACCACCGATCGACCTCTAAGCAATGCCCTCGGAATCGCCGCCGTCAACTTCGGCCCCGGAGCCGACGTCATCCCTTCTCTGCTTCTGCCCAAGGAGATGCGCTCCTCTGGGCTCTCCGGTCGATCCCCGGAGGCGACTCTCCTTCCGAACGAGAAGATCGGCGGCCGTGAATGCGCGGTACTCCAGCTTCGCGGCAAAGACGGAACCGCCGACAAGTACTGGATCGACCCCTCGACCCACTTGATCTTGCGCACCTACGAAGAGCTGCGTGAAGTGACGACGACCTTCGATCCCCATCCGAACCAAATCATTGATGCCAAAGAGTTCAACTTTGGCCACCGAAAGAGATAAACCGATGCAAGAATCCTCCCCCTCCCAATCAATTGACAAACGAATCAAAGACCTCGCCGACTGGCGAGGCGAAGCCCTTGCCTGCGTGCGGGCTCTCATCCATGAAGCCGATCCTGACGTTGTCGAGGAAATGAAGTGGCCGAAGGCAACCAATGCGATGGAGGGCGTGCCCGTCTGGTCACACGACGGCATCATCTGCACCGGTGAGCACTACAAAGATAAGATCAAGCTGACCTTCGCGAAGGGAGCGACCCTCGCCGACCCCAAGGGCCTCTTCAATTCCAGCTTGGACGCAGGGACGCGTCGCGCAATCGACATCTTTGAGGGGCAGGCCATTGACGCAGAAGCTTTTAAGGCACTTATAGGCGCGGCCGTGGCTGCGAATGCGGTCAAGGGTTCGAAGAAAAACTAAGTTTAGGACCGCCCCGGATTCGACCGGGACGGTCGAACTACGCATGACCGGGACGGTCATGATACGGTGCCTTCGGTAGACCCGGCGCGATCTGGATGTTTCTAACCGACTAGCCGCTTCGACTTATCAGCGCGCGGAGCCTTTGCATGGTTTCCTTGCCGACGGTGGCCGCTTCGCCCGTCAACTGTCCGGCGTTTGACACCGTCGGAATGCGCGAAACCAAGAGTCGCTCAGCTTCGCTCCTCGGCGCGTCAGACTCTTCTCTCCAAGCCTGCACCCAATTTGCCAAGGCTCGCCCGAAAACCGCGTCACCAAGAACCGAGATCGTGGCTGCGGCGATTTCAAAAGTGAACTGCTGCGACCGGAATGAGTCGGATTCGAAGGCGTCGAGAAAGGCCAGTCGCATCGAGTTCAACACCCTTTCCGTCCGCCCGAGTTTCGTTCGCACGAGAGCAAGGGAAGCATGGAGGATGCCCATTTGCACGACTCCGCTCTTGGTTCGAACCTCAATCGCTGACTCTAGACCAGCCAGAGCGTTCTCCCAATCGCCCTGGAAGAACGGGATGAGGGCGGAGTTTCCGGCCGCGATCGCTTGCTCGAACTTTGATTGGGGTGTGTCGATCTCGTTCAAATGCGCGATGATGGTGGCGTATTCCTTGGCGGATTCCCCAAATCGGCCCTGCTGCATGAGGAAGTAAGCGCCGTTGCCCCGAGTGGTCAGTTCATACATCTCGCTGCCGCATCGTCGCGAATAGTCCATCGTGCGATCTAGTGCTTCATAAGCTTGGTCCCAATCTCGAACCAGAGAATGAGCGACCGCGACGGCATTCCAAACTGCCCGAAGGATCTGATCGTCTTGGCTCGATTCAAGGACAGGGGGCGCTGTCGCCAGAACTCCCTTCGCATCGCCCAGCCATGCCTTCAACCCAATCATCCTGGCCGCGCTGCGTTCCCAGACGGAGTCTCGATTGTCGGCGTCGAGAGGAGTCGCGTTCTCCAGCATGTCGTGCATGACGCGAGGTTGCTTCCCAGAGACGGACAGGGTCTGCGGTGCGGAGAGGATCGAACGCATCAGGTCTGGCCGGCTCTCCTCGATACAACTGAGAATATCCAGCCAGAAGGAGCGCCGATCACTGGAAGTCCTTTCGCGAACCCCGGGATGCTTGGACCGAACTTGCAGAACCGCCTCCCGAAAAGCGGGGGCTTCCTGCACGAAATTCGGGGCCCGCCGAATGGCATCTGTAACGGCCATCGACACCGTGCCCAGCCGCCAATGAGCCAAGACATAGCTGCTCCATCCTTCGGCAGAGTCGGGATCGAAAAGCGTTGCTGCGCGCGCGGCGTCCCGGGCTTGTTCAAAGTATGCGAATTCGCCGGCCAGTTCGCTGACCCGAAGCCAGGATCGCGCCACCAGTTCACCGAACTCCGCCGCTCCCGGCGAAAGCCGGTCAAACTGAGACCCATCGCCGGCGATCGCCAAGGCAGATGACAAGGTTTCCAATTCTGCGGCGATCGTTACGCAGTCCTGTGCCTTATCTAGTTCCTCCCGAATCTCTCTCGCGTCGATCGCGATCTCCGCCGGGTCGAGGGTCAGTCCCGCGTCTGTCTCCAGGATTGCCCTCGGTAAGAGGTGCCGAAGCTTAACCAGAGCAACCCGCAGCCGATTGCGGCCAATGGAAACGCCAACATCCGGCCAAATGATGGCGATGAGTTGTTCCCGGGTCAGCGGCTTCTCGGAATAGCCGAGCGCGGACAGGATGTTCTTGTAGCTCCGTAAAGGGAGCGGCTCGCCCGCATGCGAACTCAAAACAAGGCCGCCCTGGACCAGTTCGAGGCGAAACCCCACGGAGGCAGGTTACCCGCCGAGGGAGTTTCGCGAGGCCGCACCGCCTTCCTCAAGGGCGATTTGCCTGTCGTCCGAAACTGTATGTGGAGCGCGGGGCTTCCGCCCCGCATCCCGGACCCCGGAGCTTCCGCTCCGGCTGGTCGGCACACCCCGACGCCTCGCAGGCCGAGTCGCAACTCCTCCGGCTATCGCCTCCGTCGCCTGCGGCTCGCCCTGCGGGCTTGTCTGGTGGGCGAGCCTACCCAGGGTAGGCGCACGAACATCGCCAACCCTGGGCTGGACTACTGAACGCCTTCAGCGTTCATCCGGACTTCGACGTTATCTTAAAACCCATCCCAAAGGATCGACGACCGGCTCCACGCCCGTGTAGTTCACCGTTCCCTTACCGCCCGTCATCGGCACCCGAACCGTTTTCCCGTCAACGACCACATCGATCGGCATCGGGAAGGGAAGGTTTTCCGGCGTGACCCACTCAAGTTTCAGCATGCCATTCGCAGCTTCGGTTTTGAGCGTGGGCAGCTTGGCTTGGCGGAGGTAAACCTCGAAGAACCATCGCAGGTCTTGCTTCGCCTCGGTCGACGCGATG
>JBKJIP010000121.1:0-5705 GCA_046598515.1 Fimbriimonadaceae bacterium
CCTGCGATGCCCGTGCGCGGGGGAACCGTTGGGGAGGGGGAAGAAGCCTCGGAAGGGAGTCCCCAGATTGGAAGCGATGACCACGAAAGTCGTAAGTCGTCCAGTCGAAACTCGTCAGTAAATCCCAGGGACGCAAAGGTGAGGCTAGCCAAAGAAATCGTCGCCCTCTACCACTCCCCCGAGGCCGCCGAAGAAGCGGAACGCTACTTCGTAGAAACCTTCTCCAAGCGCACCGCCGTCGTCGACGCCCCCGAGGCGACAATCCCCGAAGACCTCGGCGACCCCGTCCCCATCGCCCACCTAATCGTAGCCCTCGGCCTCGCCAAAAGCAACGGCAACGCCAAAGACCTAATGAAAGCCGGCGCCGTCTCCCTAGACGAAGAAAAAATCACCGACCCCGGCGCAAGAATGGGAAGGATTGAGTTGGTTGGAAAAGTCCTCAGAGTCGGCAAGCACCAGTTCCGAAGCTTATCTGGGCAATAGCTTGCCCAGATAAGCTCATCGCCGCCGCCGCCTCGACTTGTGGCTGGTCTCAAAGATGCTAGGCACAATCAGCTCGATCAGCATCCAGACAAACGAAAACCAACCGTCCATAAGATTCCTACGCAACCACCAGCAATCGGTTGCACCCTGCCTCCCCCTCGCCCCGAGTAGGGAAGAGGGGGCTGGGGGGTGAGGGGCTGGGCTTGGAATCTCCGACAGGCTCGTAGCGCGTTCCATGGTTAACCCCTCGCTCGCATTACAGACTGGTCCCCAATTCCAGCCGCCGCCCCTCTCCCCTTCTGGGGGAGAGGGGGTTCTGGTTCCAACTCCTCACCCAGGGCCACAAGGCCCCCTTAAAGTTTTTCAAAAAATGTGCGACACTTTTTGGTGTTATCGCGCGTCTATACCTATGATGGGTCAGTTTCTAGGCACAAAGTCAGCAGCGCAGGCGCCGCGCTTGCTGGCGACTTGGGCCCTGAACGATTCCGGCGATTCGCACCGGTCGGACGCCGCGAGGGATGAACCGTCGAGCAATTGCGAAACCAATGAAAACGAAAGCGAACACCGAACACCAGGTGGTGTAGTTTCACCGAAACGAACCAACCTGAGGCCCCGAAGCGCTAACGCGCCAAAGGGCTCCGGAAACGGCAAATGGTGGTCGCGCCGCAGCGATGCCGGGTACCAGGCATCGCCCGCGGCCGTTCAGTCATTCCAAGATTCGAAAGCTGCTGCCATCAGATACATAAACATCCCGGCAAGGGTGCAGGCCCAACAATAGAGAAGGAGTTTCGATTGAAACAGATAGGCAAGGGCAAGAGCCAGGACTGTCCACGCTATGAAGATCGCGACGGCTCGCCAAGATAAACGATTTTCCAGCATCGCGCAGGCGCCCCAAAACAGGAATTCGAAAATGATCCAAAGGATCATCTGCGCCTCCGTTTCAGCCGATGCCAAAGAGCGCCGCCGATCAACTCGACAAATATGTCGATGATTAAGGCTAAAAGCAGCTCGACGGCAAACGCCATACGATAACTACGCAGCTTGGCCAGAACGGTTTCAAGAGCACCCCTTTGCGTCTCTTCGCGCCCTTTGTGCCTTGGCGTTAAAGAAAGCCCGGAACTACGAGTGATTCGTAATTGAAAGCCCCCATTTAACGCAAAGGCGCAAAGGGCGGACTCGTGGCTTTGCCTCCAGCCGAACTCCCGGAACCCTCCCCCCCTGCCCCCTCTCCCTAATCGGCACAAACATCCGATCAAGGAGAGGGGAGGTCCGGACGGTACGCGGTCCCCAAAACCCTAAACCCTAAACCCTAAACCCAAATTACTTCCCAACAAACGCCAGCTTCAAAACCTGACTCGCATTCTTCACGAAGTGCGTGTCCAACTGCAAGCGGATCTCCGCGGGCACGTCCTCCATGTAATCCTTCCGGTTATCATCCGGCAGGATCAGCGTCGTCACGCCCGCGCGATGGGCGGCGAGGATCTTTTCTTTGATGCCCCCAACCGGCAGCACTTGACCCGAAAGCGTGATCTCGCCCGTCATCGCCAATCGCTGCTTCACGCGGCGACCGGTCAAGAGCGACACCAGCGCGGTGAGCATCGTAATCCCCGCGCTCGGTCCATCTTTCGGAACCGCGCCCGCCGGGATATGAACGTGAATCTCGGCTTTGTCGTAGAACGTCGGCTCGATCTTCAGAGCCGCAGCATTCGAGCGGATGTAGCTTAGAGCGGCCGTCACCGACTCCTTCATCACATCGCCAAGTTGGCCCGTAACGATGAGACCCTTCGCGGAGCTGGGCATGAGGGCGGTCTCGATGAAGAGTACGTCGCCGCCGACTGGAGTCCAAGCCAAACCAACCGCCACACCGGGGATAAGTTCGCGCTCGGCGACTTCATCATGCATATAGCGAGGGGCGCCCAAGGCGGTTTCGATGAACTTTTGGGTGACCGAAAGCTTGGCTTTGCGGCCGTCGGCGAACTGCTTCGTCGCCTTGCGCGTGACCGAAGCGATCTCTCGTTCGAGGTTTCGCACGCCCGCTTCGCGGGTGTAGAAGCGGATGAGCTTGTGGACCGCCTTCGGGTCCCATTCGAGCTGCGACTTGCGCAGGCCGTGCTCTTCGATCTGTTTGGGCACCAAGTGGCGCTCGGCGATTTCGACCTTCTCTTCCTCGGTGTAGCCCCCAAGCTCAATGACCTCCATGCGGTCGCGAAGGGGGGCGGGGATAGTGTCCAGCCGGTTCGCGGTGGTGATGAAGAACACGCGGCTCAGATCGAACGGTGTGTCGATATAGTGGTCACGGAACGACTCGTTCTGCTCCGGGTCGAGCACTTCGAGAAGGGCTGACGAAGGGTCGCCGCGAAAATCTTGACCCAGCTTGTCGATTTCGTCGAGCATGAAGACGGGGTTGTTGCTTTCTCCGCGCCGCATGCCTTGGATGATCTGGCCGGGGAGCGCACCGATATAGGTCCGGCGGTGGCCGCGAATCTCGGCTTCGTCGCGCATGCCGCCCAACGAAACTCGAATGAACTTACGGCCAAGCGAATTGGCAATGGAGCGCCCGAGGGAGGTCTTACCAACGCCCGGAGGTCCGGATAAACATAGAATCGGCTGTCGAATTCGCCCCGTGCGCTTGACTTTCCGCACGGCGAGAAACTCGATGATGCGCTCTTTGATCTTGTCCAGCCCGTAATGATCCGCGTCGAGAACTTGCTTGACGTGGGCCAGGTCGAGGTTATCCTCGGTGTGGATGTCCCACGGCAAGGAAACCATCCAATCGATGTAGGTTCGAGCGACCGTGTATTCCGGCGAGCCTGGATTCATCCGGCGGAGGCGATCGAACTCCCGATTGACTTCGCGAATCCCTTCCTCGCTGATATGGGCTTTGTCGATCTTCTCGCGAAGCTCGTCGAGCTCTTCAGCCCGGTCATCCGTCTCGCCGAGCTCGCGCTGGATGGCCCGTAGCTGCTCGCGCAGATAGTATTCGCGCTGCGAGCGGCTGAGCTCGGAGTTGACTTCGTTTTGAACCTTGCTCGTCAGCTCCAGAACCCGAACTTCTTTGCTCAGGAGATCGAGAAGGAGACGGAGGCGGTCGGTGACATTGCCCGTTTCAAGAACGAGTTGCTTGTCCTCAACGCTCAGGGTCATATGAGCCGAAACCAGATCGGCCATGACATTGATTTCCTGCACGGCCTGAGTCAGCGAGCGAAGCTCGTCGGGCAGGCTGGGAGACAGCCGGATTGCCTGGTCGAAAAGCGCGGAGACCGACCGGCGAAGCGCTTCGATCTCTTCCTCATGACCTTCATCGGGCATGTCGTCTTGGATAATCTCGACGCGAGCCTTCAGATAAGGCTGTTCCTGCAGCCGCTCGACGATTCGATACCGAGCGATACCCTGCACGATCAGTCGCGTCGCATCGGGCATCTTGACGAGGGTGCGGATGATGACGGCGGTGCCGACTTCATAGATGTCATCAAAGCCGGGGCTCTCATCCTGCGGAGATTTTTGGGCGATGACGCCTACGATTCGGTTGTTGCCTACGATGCTCTCGTCAATAAGCTGTACGCCGGCCTCACGAGCAACGCTCAGCGGCGCGATGAGCATCGGGTAAACGACGGAATCGCGCAGGGGCAAAATGTTGAGGATATCGGGGATATCGGGACGCTGCTCGTCGTCCGGCCCAAAATCGTCGGGGAGATCATCGATGGCTTCGGGCACAAGCAAGGAAAGGTCGTCATCGGTGATGACGTCTTTAACTTCCAATTCCGGCTCCGGAAGTGCCTCGACGGTTTGCTTCTTTCTTGACAATGATTTTCCTTACGTCCGCTGCTTCGGAATAAACACGACCAACAGCCCATCCTTGAGCGCGGCCTCGATTCCGTCGGGTTCGATCACAACTTGAGGGAGCGGGACGATTCGCTCAAAGTCGCCATAAAATATTTCTAATTGGTAGATGCCTTTGCGGCAACTGCCATCGGGGTCGGATTCCGGTCGGATGCCACGCAGGCTGACTGCATGTTCTTCGGGAAGATACGCGAGGTGAATCTCATCGATCTGCACGCCCGCCAGTTCGGCTTTGAGGATGAGGAAGTTTTCATCCTCGATGAGGTCGACATTGGGCTCCCAATGCCGTCGGGCCGTGATCGTCATCCGCGTATGCGCCATCTCCACACTCAGGCGGCTCAGATTGCCGCCCGGCCAAACCACATGTTCGAAATCGGAGCGCCGGCGCATAGATTCATTGTACTTTCCTGATCTCATCAGGTGGGCACTCTTGGCGGGGCGCAATGAACTCCGCCGTTAAGCCGTACAATTGAACCAATGCCATTCGCTTCCATCGCCGAGGCCCTCGAAGACCTAAAAAGGGGTCGCATGATTATCGTCGTCGACGATCCCGACCGTGAAAACGAAGGAGACCTCGTCGTGGCGGGCGAAACTTGCACTCCCGAGATCATGAACTTCATGATCACCCACGGCCGCGGCGTGCCCTTTATTCCGACGTCCGCGGAGCGTTTGACGGAACTCGGCATCCCCATGATGACGAAGCAGAACACGGCTCGCCACGGCACCGCCATGGCGGAAATGGTGGATGCTCTTCACGGCACGACCACCGGCGTCAGCGCCGCCGATCGCGCCAAGACCGTCAGCGTCTTCGTCGACGCTAATGCAAAGCCCAGCGATCTTGGTCGCCCCGGCCACATCATTCCGCTGCGAGCGGAGAAGGGCGGCGTCTTGCGCCGCGCCGGGCATACGGAAGCTATTGTTGACTTGGTCACTCTGGCCGGTTTCCAGCCCGTCGGGCTCGGCTGCGAGATCATCGCCGATGATGGCGAGATGATGCGGATGGACGGTCTGGTTCCTTTCGCGGAAAAGCATGGCCTGAACATCGTCACCATCGCCGACCTGATCGCCTATCGGAGACAGCATGAGAACCTGATCGAGCGCAAAGCCGGCCCGATCGCATTCCCGACCAAGTACGGCAATTTCACCCTTTACGCCTACGAACCGATCGTCGATCGGGATCCGTATGTCGCCATCGTCAAAGGCGACGTCTGCACGGAAGAGCCAGTGCTCGTCCGAATGCATTCGAGCTGTCTCACAGGGGATCTTCTGGGTTCCATGCGCTGCGATTGCGGGGACCAACTGGTCATGGCTCTGGAGCGAATCGAAGCCGAGGGCCGGGGCGTGGTGGTTTACATCCAGCAAGAGGACCGGGGCATCGGCTT
>JBKJIP010000331.1:0-7582 GCA_046598515.1 Fimbriimonadaceae bacterium
CTCGAATCGAGTATTCCCAGCGAGGACTATCGAAGGGCTTCTCGGGAGGAGCGATTCTCCCCAGAGTTCGAGAGGATTTTTCAGACGGCGACCGCTACTTGGGAGATCGTCGGGAAACGGCGTGAGGCACCGATGGACAAAGCTCGCCGCCGGTGGCTAGTTGCTCTTCTGGAACAGCCCAAGCCGGGGTTGCCTGGAATCAATCGGGGAGCCGCGACCGTGATCGTTCGATTCGCCGGGCATCCCGAGGCCACTCTTACGTTCAACTTTTCAACGAGCCAGTTTCAAGTCGCCAACAATGGCTTCGCCGGCGGTCAGCTCGACTGGGACCAAGTGGCTCAGTGTCTGCTGGATTAGGCCCGCCATTTCTCGCAACCCGCCTATGAGTGGCGAAGCTGACCAGCCTCCTTTTAGGGTTTCCCGGAGGCAGGACTCGTTCGGTGGCGGGTCGTCACCGCCACCCGTGGGCGGGTGTGCGGGAAGAATGTTTACGGAATCAGGATCTTAATGCCACCGGGATGACCAGCTTCAGCGCGCTGAGAATCGGTGAAAAGCTGGCGACTTTTACGTCGACGAGGCCGTTGGCGAGGGCGAAACTGCGGATGTCGTCTTCGCGGAACTCTTTCCGACCCTTGGGCCAGATCGCCCAAATCATCCCGTTCTTCGCAATCCCGATTCGTGCCTTGAGTAGCTGATCCAAATCGTTCGCCTCGTTCAATCGAACGAACACGACATCCAGCGGTTCGGTTCCTGCGGCCCCCGCGCGGTCCTTGATCTCACGCGCGAAAGCTTCATCAAACTCGCCCCATGTCTGATAGGCGTGACCGGGCTTTAGGCCGAGCTTGTCGAGGCGGCTTTTGGGATTCTTGATCGCATGGGCCCACTTCGCTGCGTCCGCTCCAAGTACCAGGTCGATGGGTTCGCCGCCACGGACCACGACCAAGCTCTCGGACGTGCTTTCCACCCGTTCCAACTCGCCCCATTTCCACCGGAAGCCCAAATCCCCAGAAACTGAAATCTCGCCGTCGCCGCAGTGCGCCTTGCCAACCCACTCATTTCCGTTACGCCGGACAAGACATGATGCCTCCAGGCCCATTTGCCGAGTATGCCCCAAGGTATTGTCTGCGAATGCTCTCCCTTGCTGCCGTCGTGATTTCAACTCCGGCCAAGTTCGAACTTTCCGTGACGAGTATCATGCGCGCGCCGGATCTGATCGGACGCCCGCCGACGAATATCCGTTGGAGCGCGGATGGATCCAAAGTGCGATTCGCCTGGCGAAAACCGGACGGCACGTCCAATCCGACGACTAAGCAATATGTAGTCGGTCGAGATGGCACTGGCTTGGAAATCGTGACCGACACGGAAACGCCGGTTCGAAACCCTTGGGATAACGGCAGTCGGCTGGGTGGCAAGATCGCTTACGAAGAAAAGGGCGATCTTTTCCTCGTGGATGAGCAGACGAAGACTCCGGCTCCGCTCCTCACAACCCCGGAGCGCGAAGATAACCCACGATTCACCTCGGACGGACAGTCGGTTCTCTTCTTCCGCAGTGGTGATCTGTTCCGAATCGATGTAGAGAGCAAGACCGTCAGCCAACTCACGGCCGTTGCCGGAAAGGAAGTTGCAGGTGCCGTGATTTTGAAAACTCCGGAAGGAACGCCGGCCGGAAGTATCCAGCCATCGAGCAATGGCACGCACGCTTCGAGCACCGCCTTCAAGCCCGCCGAGGGAACCGTGACCGTGGACGTGCCTTCGTACATCACGAACAGCGGCTACCCGCAGATGATCCGCACTTACGCCCGGGTTGGTCAACCTCAACCGACCAGCAAGGCCCTCTTCTTCGACCTGCGGACGGGCCAGCCCCTTGAGATGGCCTCACCGCGCCCGGGCACCGTCGGCCCGGTTCGCTGGTCACCCGATGGGAAGTATGCCGTGGCTTGGACCTTCGCCCAGGACTACAAAGATGCTTGGTTGATGAAGTTCGACACCGCCGCGAATCGGATTACGACGGTCTATACCGAGCACGACGATGCTTGGGTCGGCGGGCCCGGCCGTGGGGTCTTGGGCTGGCTTCCCGATTCGACTCGCTTCTATTTTCAGAGCGAGGTGAATGGGTTCTCGAATCTATACTCGATGGCCCCAACGAGTGACGTGGCCACGAACTTGACGGAAGGGAAGTTCGAAGTTTCAAATGTAACTCTGGATACCCCGCGCAAGCGGTTTCTCTTTGTTTCCAGCGAGGGCAGCCCTTACTACCGTCATATTGCCGGGCTTCCTTTCGAGGGCGGACCCCGTCGCAAGGTTGCCGATTTTTCGGCGGACGAGGATGCCTCTTATGTGATGTCGCCCGACGGCAAAGACTTCGCCGTCATTCGTTCGGCGGCCACGAATCGTCCGGCCGAGCTCTTCGTGAACGGTAAGCAGGTCACGACGACGCCCACCGAGGAATGGCTTTCCGGTCCCTGGATCAATGCGCCGATCGTCGATGTTCCAGCTCGCGACGTTGGGAAGGTGCCCGCGAAACTGTTCAAGCCCAAGGGCTGGAAGAAGGGCGGACCGGCCGTTATCTTCATCCATGGCGCAGGCTATCTGCAGAATGTTTACGAGGGTTGGAGCCACTATTTCCGGGAGTACATGTTCCACCACGTGCTCATGGACAAGGGCTTCGCCGTGCTCGATATCGACTACCGCGCTTCGGCCGGCTACGGCAAGGCTTGGCGCACAGCGATCTATCGCCACATGGGCGGGAAGGATCTGGAGGATGTGTTGGACGGGGCGGCTTACCTAGTGAAGGAAGTCGGGGCCGATCCGAAGCGGCTCGGAGTCTACGGCGGTAGCTACGGCGGATTCTTGACGCTCATGGCCCTATTCACGTCTCCCGATACCTTCGCCGCTGGCGCGGCACTGCGGCCGGTCGTGGATTGGGCGTCGTACCATCACGGTTACACCGCCCCGATCCTCAACACACCGAAAGATGATCCCGAGGCTTTCAAGCGCAGCTCGCCGATCAACTTCGTCGAGGGATTAAAGGGGAATCTGCTGATCTGCCACGGGGTGGTGGACACGAATGTTCACTTCCAAGACTCCGTCCGCCTGGCGCAACGCCTGATCGACCTCGGCAAAGACAACTGGGAAATCGCGCCGTATCCTGTGGAAAATCACGCGTTTACGAAGCCGGAGAGCTGGATTGATGAGTACAAGCGGATTTTGAACCTGTTCGAGCGGACGATCGGGAGTGGGTGGAAGAAGTAGGCTTGGTTTCGGGTTTCGGGTTTGCGAAACCAAGGTTGCGGTTCTCGATTTTATAGACAGGGTAGAGCGAACGCAACACCCCGGGGCGCACGCGAACCGCGGTAGCGGTTCCCGATTTCTTAGCCCGGGGTAGAGCGAAGCGACACCCCGGGACGAACGCATGATTTTCAAGCACCCCGGCAGGGGTGCCAAAACCCTCAGTCGAGGAACCTCTCGTCGTATTCCACTCCCGCTTCCGCGAGCAAATCTCTCAATTCATCGATGGAGGATTGGTGGCGGTGATGCTCCTCTTGATTATTGATGTATCGCCATAATCCATCCCGGTCGCCAGCCGCAGCGGAAAGTCCGGCGTATCCGATCTGCCACTGAAAATCCTTGAGACCGATTTCGATTTGGATCCACGAATTGCACGCTCGCTTCAGATCGCGGACGATATCTGAAAGGCATGCCGTGGCGGGAATAGCCATGAGGATGTGGACGTGATCCTCGACACCTCCAATCGCCTGCGGATAGCACTTCAGCCCCTTGAGCGTCCCGCCCATGTACGCAAAAAGCCGATCCCTCCACGCCTTATCTAGGCATGTCTTCGATTCTTTGTGGCGAACACGACGTGGACGTGAAGAGAAATGTACGTCGATGACATCCCGAAATTCTGGCACCCCTGCCGGGGTGCTTGGGTTCAACGCCCCCACCCGGGGTGTCGCTTCGCTTCTACCCCGGGCTAGAAATCGGGAACCGCTACCGCGGTTCGGCTATGGGCTTGCGTTTCCCCCGGGGTGCCGCTAACGCTTCTACCCCGGGCTAGAAATCGGGAACCGCTACTGCGGTTCGGCTATGGGCCTGCGATTCCCCCGGGGTGCCGCTAACGCTTCTACCCCGGGCTAGAAATCTGGAACCGCTACCGCGGTTCGGCTATGGGCTTGTTCGGCTCTGGTAGCGCGTCTGCGCTTCGACTCCTCACGGCCAATACGGCCGCCGGAGAGTCATGATTCGCATCACGCCCCGAAGCCAACGCTGCTTGCCCATCAAGGTCTCATGGTTGGCCATTTCTTCCGCGGCGCCGATTGCGTGATACTCCTTCGCGGTTATTGGTTCGTCCCTCGACTGCCGGATCAGGTTCTCCATGATCGTCAGCTCGCCTTCCTGAACCCAGATGCCATGGCAGGCGGGGCAGGCGTCGATGTTGACGGGGCTGGAATACATGTAGGTGTATTCTTCCATCGCCACTCCCTCCGGGCAGGCCGGGCAATTCTTATCCGGGATCCCTCGGTGAGATCGCTCCATTTGGGGCGTGAATTGGGCGTCCAACTGGGTCATCGCGCCGGAACCGGCGGCTTGCAGTCGCTTGAGCTCCTCGTCATCGAACCAGATGCCCGCGCATCGGCCGCAAACGTCGAGCGTGACGTCGAAGGCATGGTGAGGGTCCATGGCGATCTGACAATCAGGGCACAATCTTGGTGAACCATTCATAGGCTAGATGCTAGTATAAGCGGATGTCCCGGCTCTCCACACTCCTACTTCTCGCCCTCTGCGCGAGCGCACAGGCGGAGATTTCCTACTCGGTCACGTGTCAGCCCGAGAAGAATAACCTCCACGTAAAGATTTCGATTCCGAAGACCAGCAACGGCGCTGTTTTGCAGATTCCGAACTGGGCGCCGGGCTCGTATCGCCTCGTCGACAACTTTAAGAACGTTCAGAACTTCACCGCAAAAGACGCGAATGGCGGGGCGTTGACCTTTACCAACGAAACGAACACCTGGAAGATCGCGCCGGCGGAGACGACGGTCGTCGAATACGATCTCGCGTCGTTTCCCAACGATGGCTCCATGCACTGGAGCGGGCCCTCGTCCTACATGTATGTGGCCGACCGAAAGACCGAGAGCTGCTCGCTGACGATCGAGGCTCCCGAAAAGTGGGTCGCCTATGTCGGCCTCGATGGCAGCAAGAACAAGTTCACGGCGCCGGACTACGATGTCCTCGCCGACAACCCCGTCAGCATCGGAGACTTGACCGTCGACACCTATTCAAGCCGCGGCAAGAATCACTACATCGTGCTGCGCGGCAAAGCCCGGGCCGAGGTTGATCGCGCTTATCTGATCAAAGCCTGCAAGTACGTTACGGAGTTCCAGACCGATTTCTTCGGCGGCAAGGCTCCCTATAACCACTATGTGTGGCACTTCAGCGTGACGGACAACCTGGACGGCGCGGGGGGCTTGGAACACCTATCCTCCACCCAGATCAGCCTCGCCAGCGGTGTTGGTACCCGGGTCGTCAGCGTCATCTCCCACGAGTTCTTCCATCTTTGGAACGTCAAGCGCATCCGCGCCGCCGCGCTTGGCCCATTCGATTACAACGTGCTGCCGCAGACCGGCACCTTGTGGTGGCTTGAAGGCGTGACCGACTATTTCGCCCACTATCTGCTCTATCGATACACCTGGTGGGGCAAGGATATGTTCTACAAGGACATTCTGGACAACCTGAACTCCGTCCGCAATAATCCGGCGCGACTCATGGTCAGTCCTTATGATTCAAGCTACCGCGTTCGCGAAGCGGCGAACGGGAGAGGGAACAGCCAAGGCTATCAGATCAGCTACTACCCGTATGGCTGGATCGCGGGGATGATTTTGGACATCGAGCTCCGGGACCGAACAGATGGCCGGCACACGCTGGATGACGTCGAACTCGCTCTCTGGGAGCTTTGCAAGGATGACAAGCCCGGCTTTCCGGAGGATCAGATTCGCACGGAGTTGGTCCGCCTGGCCGGCATCGGCATGGGACAATTCTACGACAACGTCATCCGAAAACCCGGCGAAGTGATCGTGGAGCAGCAGCTTGCGAAGGTTGGCTTGGCGATCGTCGAGAAGGACGAATCGTTTGTGGACGATGGCTTTAGTGGCCAGCCGAATGTTGAGCAAGGTGGTTACCTGGTTCAGACCGTTTCGGACTTCGCCAAAGAGCAGCTTAAGCCGCAAGATGTGGTCACCAAGATCGGCGACATTGCCTTCAGCGGCTCGCGCAGAGCGATGATGGTCGCCTTCAATGAAGTCCAGTCGAAACTGAAAGCAGGACAGCCGGTTCTGATGTCCATCAAGCGAGGGACGGAACTGGTGAGCGTGACCGTCACTCCCGTGCAAGCTACGCGGAAGGTGAAGGCGATCGTTGAGGTGGAGAACCCAACCTCGAAGATGGTCGCTCTTAGAAACGGTTGGATGCGCCAGATCAAGCCCCGATGAGAATAGCTTGTGTTCAATCCAATGTCGCCTTCGGGGAGCCAGCCACTAACGCGCTGGCTCTCGTCGACCGGCTCCGCCAACTCGCCGGCCAGGGGGTCGAGTTGGCCATCTTTCCGGAAGCCTTTCTGACGGGTTACTGCGTGGAGAGCCGGGAAGATGCTGAGCGCATCGCGGTTCCGGTCGAGCACGATTGCTTCGCGATCATCGCCGACGCTGTTCGGGAGACGTACGTCAGCGCGGTCTTTGGCTTCATCGGGCGCGCAGGGGATGAACTCTTCAATGGTGCCATGGTGATGGCCCCGAAGCAGCGTCCGTTCCTTTACAAGAAAACTCACCTGCCTGAGTTGGGCGTGGATAAGTTCGTGGTGCCGGGTTCGGAACTGAAGGTTGTCGAGATCCCCGGACGCGAGGGACCGATCAAGCTTGGGGTTTTGATCTGCTTCGATTCCCGCTTCCCCGAGCCCACTCGGGTTCTGTCCTTGGCGGGAGCCGATATCATCGCGTTGCCGACGAACTGGCCGGTGGGAGCCGAGTGCTCCGCCGAGCACATTTGCATCGCTCGGGCTGCGGAGAATAGAGTCTTCTTCGCGACTTGCAATCGGGTCGGCGAGGAAAACGGTTTCAGTTTTATCGGTCGCTCCAAGATTATTGATCCGGTAGGGAAGATTCTTGCCTCGGCGGATGCGGAGGAGGCGGTCTTGATCGCCGACATCGATCCCGCTATGGCGCGATTGAAGCGCACGGTGAACATCCCGGGGAAGTACGAGACGACGGTTTTTGAGTCACGGCGGCCGGAGTTGTACGGGCCGATTTCCGAAGGGTAGCCCTCTGTTTGCGCCACCCGCCCACGGGTGGCGAAGCCAACCAGCTCTCGCATAGGACACCCGGAATCAGGACTCGATTGGTAACTGGTCGTCACCGCCACCCGAGGGCGGGATGGCGGGAACGCATTTCTACCTCTGCGAGACGATTTCGGCGGTCTTATGACCGTCGCCAGTCAACCTCAGCGAGCCGTCCTTGTACGAAACCAATCCCCTTTGCACGGCGAGGTTGGCGACCATGGCGGCACGCTCCGTGCTCCATCCTAGCTCGCGCTC
>JBKJIP010000031.1:0-4660 GCA_046598515.1 Fimbriimonadaceae bacterium
CTGGCCCCGGTCGAACTGGTTATCGACCACTCGGTGCAAGTAGATGCCTACGGCAGCGCCGCCGCCCTCGAAATTAATCGCGACCTCGAATTCGAGCGCAACCAAGAGCGCTATGAGTTCTTGAAATGGGGCCAGCAGGCCTTCGACAATTTCAAGGTCGTTCCTCCGAATACAGGCATCGTCCACCAAGTCAACCTCGAGTACCTCGCCCGCGTCGTTTTCGTGAACGACAAGACTGGCGAGGCCTATCCGGACACTCTCGTCGGTACGGACAGCCACACGACGATGATCAACGGCCTGGGCGTGTTAGGTTGGGGCGTGGGCGGTATCGAAGCCGAGGCGGCCATGCTCGGCCAGCCGGTTTCGATGCTCATCCCGCAGGTCATCGGATTTAAACTCAGCGGCAAGCTGAAAGAAGGCGTCACTTCGACTGACTTGGTCTTGACGGTTACAGAAATGCTCCGCAAGAAGGGCGTCGTCGGCAAATTCGTGGAGTTCTACGGCCCTGGACTAGCCGCGCTTCCCCTCGCCGACCGTGCGACGATCGGCAACATGGCACCAGAATACGGTGCCACATGCGGAATCTTCCCCGTCGACGCGGAGACGATCCGGTACATGCGCACATCCGGGCGCCCGGACGAGCAAGTCGCCCTCGTCGAGGCGTACATGAAGGAGCAGGGCCTCTGGCATGATGAAGCCACGGTCGAAGCCGAGTACACCGACACTCTGAGCTTGGATCTCACGACGGTCGAGCCGAGTGTAGCCGGGCCCAAGCGACCTCAGGACCGCGTTCCCCTCAGCAAGGCGAAGGACTCGTTCCGCTCCTCGTTTCCGATTTCCGGGCAGGGCGAGCGCAAGTCGACGGACATCCAAAACGGCGACGTCGTCATCGCCGCCATCACGAGTTGCACGAACACAAGCAACCCGTACGTCATGATCGCGGCCGGTCTCGTGGCCAAGAAGGCCTTTGAAAAGGGCCTCGAAGTCAAGCCTTGGGTCAAGACCAGCCTCGCCCCCGGAAGCCGAGTCGTCACGAGCTACCTTGAAAAGAGCGACCTCATGACCTATTTGGACAAGATGAAGTTCAACGTCGTGGGCTACGGCTGCACGACCTGCATCGGCAACTCCGGTCCTCTGCCGCCCGCCATCAGCGAGCAGATCAACGAGAAGAATCTCAATGTCGTGAGCGTTCTTTCCGGCAACCGAAACTTCGAAGGCCGCATCAGCCCCGAAGTCAAGGCGAACTACCTGATGAGCCCCCCCTTGGTGGTTGCCTACGCTCTGGCGGGAACGATCGACATCGATTTGCTTAGCGATCCGCTGGGAACTGACCCCGAAGGCAATCCGGTCATGCTCAAAGACGTGTGGCCGACCCAGCAAGAGGTTTCGGATACCGTTCAAAGCTGTATCACGAGTCAGATGTTCCGCGAGAATTATGCGGACGTTTTCAAGGGCGACGAGAAGTGGAACGAGATCGAAATCGGGGGTGGCGACCGCTACAACTGGAATTCGGCTTCGACCTACATCCAGCAGCCTCCCTATTTCGTCGGCATGGAGCGGCACGTCACGGGCGAAGTGGATGACCTGAACGGCTTGGTCGTCTTGGCGATGCTAGGCGACTCGGTAACCACCGACCACATTTCTCCCGCCGGTTCGATCAAGGTCAACTCCCCCGCCGGCGAGTATTTGATCGGCAATATGGTGAAGCCCGAGCTGTTCAACAGTTACGGCGCGCGGCGCGGCAACCACGAAGCGATGGTGCGCGGCACCTTCGCCAACGTCCGGCTCCGCAACCAAATCGCCCCGGGCACGGAAGGTGGCTACACCAAGTATTGGCCCACGGGTGAGATCACCACGATCTATGACGCCAGCGTCAAGTATCTCGAAAAGGACAAGAAGCTGATCGTGATCGCGGGCAAGGAATACGGAACCGGCTCAAGCCGAGACTGGGCGGCAAAGGGCTCCTTGCTGCTGGGCGTCAAATGCGTCATCGCCGAGAGCTTCGAGCGGATCCACCGATCGAACCTGATCGGCATGGGCATCCTGCCCCTCCAGTTCTTCGAAGGGGAAGGAGCGTCCTCACTCGGTCTCGACGGCTCGGAAGAGTACAGCGTCATGGACCTGTCCTACCATGCCGCCCACAGCTTCAAGGAAGGCAAGGAACTGAAGGTTCACGCCGTCAGCGAGAACGGCGACACGAAGGTCTTCCGGGTTCGGGTTCGAATCGACACGCCCAAGGAACTCGAGTATTACCGCCACGGCGGCATTCTCCAATACGTTTTACGGCAGTTGATGGCGAGCGATTGAGGTCGGTATAATATTGTTTCGATCCGTAGTGCGCGGATGGTGAAATTGGTATACACGCTACCTTGAGGTGGTAGTGCTCACAAGGCGTGAAGGTTCGAGTCCTTTTCCGCGCACCAGCTTTCTTCTTTAGTATCCAATCCTTGTCCGGAAAAGGACGAGAAGTTTATCCCGCAGCAGGCAATGAGCGGAGCGAATCGGGAACCCCCTTTCCGCGCACCAGCTTTCTTCTTCTTTAGTTGCAAATCCTAGCCAATTCGGCCTGGGACCGGCCTGAAGGGCCGAGCGTGAGCAGCCCAGGGCATCGCCCTCGGACCGAATGCCGACCGATAGATGCGTCCTGAAGGGACGCGATGCCATCCTCTCGGACCAGTAAGAGACGCGTGTAATCCTCCGCAAGTCCGAGAGGATTCTCCCGCCGCGGGCGAACGTTCGGAAATTTTTCTTCTTTAGGATCAACCCCCGCAGACCGCACACGCCGTGTAGTCGTGGGCCAGCGCCTCGATCTTCTTCACAGAGATCGCGCCCTTGGCGAACTGGCAGGTTTCCTTGTGGTACCGCTTACCGTTCGGCTTTACGAACACAATGCTCTCGTTGTCAGGGGTTCGATCCGCCGCCCTAACCGCCTGCTCCTTCTTCTCCCGGATTTCCCATGGGGTTACCGGCGGCTTGTCCGGAGGTAGCAGGCGCTGAGGTTCCGGCGCTTCAAATACTGGCTCCGATGGTGGCCCGGAGATGGTCTCCGGGGGATCAGGGCGGAAGACGATCGGGGGGCGGTCACGCTCCGGCGACGGCAGGAAGAATATGATCCCGATGATCACCAAGACGGCGGGCGCCAACAAAGGAGTGATCTTGCGCATCGGGCTATCAAAGTTTGCCACCCCGCTCCGCGTCGCTTCAAGCGCAAATCCGTCCACCCAAATTGGAAGCATCCCCGCGATTGCGGGGAATGCTATGGAGGGTTTTGATATGCGCGTGAGCGCACCCTATTGACGGAGCGACCTTTAAGTTTCGTTCGGAGGTAGCTGGTGCCAATGTGAAATTTTGGATGTACCTCCCCCTCTCCGTGGATGTTCGTGTCACGGGGAGGGGACCGCGGGGTGGGGAAGAAAAGCCTTCCAAAATGCCCCGGAGTTTCCAAGTCTCTTGTCGCCAAACCATAACAACGTTCTGTGTTCCCTTTCTGTGCCTTCGGCGGTTAAAGAGACCGTGGACCGCCCGGAGTTCAGCGGTTTCATGAATCCAATCAAGGCTTTATCTACAAGGCCGCCTCACCCCTCCCCAGTTCCCTACGGTCACAGGCCCTCCCCCAAAGGGGAGGGTTGCAAGCTTGCTCTGATACACTTAGCGGGATGGATTCGGTGCGCGGTCAGATGGATGCCAAAGGGATGCGGTTCGCGGTGGTGGTTAGTCGGTGGAATGAACTGGTGACCAAGCAACTGCTCGAGGGCGCGGTCGAAACGTTGAGCCAGCATGGCGAGCCGGATGTCGAGGTCATCAGCGTCCCCGGGACATGGGAGATTCCCGTGGCCGTGCGGACGTTGCTCGAACGCACCCAGAATCGCCCGGACGGAATCATCGCCCTCGGATGCATTTTGCAGGGCCAAACCACCCACGCTCAACTCCTGAGCGGCGATGTTAGCTCCGCCCTCATGAACATGCAGGTCGCGACGGGCGTCCCGATCGCTTGGGGGATCCTTACTCCCGACACGGCGGAGCAAGCACTGGATCGCGCGGGAATGAAGCACGGTAACAAGGGACGGGAAGCCGCTCTCGCCGCCATCGAGATGGCGGGATTGGTGGCGCGGATCTCGTGAGCCTGGAACCCCAGAGCCCACTGGGCCTCGCGGTTCTCTTTATCATCGGCGGCGTCGCGTCCGCCATCAACACCGTCGCCGGCGGGGGGTCGCTGATCTCATTTCCCACCCTGACCCTCGGCTTTGGGATCGAGCACAAGATCGCAAACGCGACCAATTCTCTTGGCCTCTGGCCGGGTTCCCTGGGCGGCGCTCTTGGCTACATGAACTTATACGACAAGTGTAAGCGCCACCTCAAGCTGCTCCTTTTGCCGACCCTTCTGGGCAGCTTCGCGGGGGCATGGCTTCTCATCTCGACCGACAAAAAGACCTTCGAGTTCGTCGTCCCCTTTCTGCTCCTCTTCGCTTCGATCCTGCTCTGGATCCAGCCGATGGTGAAGAAACTCATCGCCCGGCGGGCTGAGCGAGCGCAGTCCGGCGAGCCGGTGGGCCTGAGCGAATCCACCGGACGAGGAACGGCCGTCGCCTTTATCCTGCAACTGCTCGTCGCAACCTATGGCGGCTACTTTGGGGCAGGCATGGGCATCATGATGCTGGCC
>JBKJIP010000041.1:0-3972 GCA_046598515.1 Fimbriimonadaceae bacterium
CCAAGGGAGGCGCCCATCATGAGAATCAGCAACCCGCCCACGCAAGCCCCGATGAGACGGGTCGTCGAGTAGTTCAGCGATTGCTGAGTGAGCCCAAGGAACACATAAAGAATCACCGCTGCCCAAAAGTTGACCACCGCTACCGAAGCAAGCGCCAAGGTTGGCGAAAGCTTGCCGAGGGCATTCACGCTCACCGCCGAAAATCGGTCCAGCATTCGTCCCAAGGAATAAGCCACTCCCGTCGCAACACCGGTCAGAAAGAGCATGACGAAGCAGCCGACCGTCCATGTCGAGATGATGGAAAGGTCGCGAAAGGCGGGTTTCTCCTTTGCCACGACCAGGTAAATGCAAGCTAACAAAGCGACCCCAAAAGCCCCCGCCGACGCCGCGACGGGGCGGGGCGGGTCGATTTCGTGACTAACCCCCATCTGCGTCAAGAGCTGTTCGTACCGGTGATGATAAGTCGAGTTGCGCGGCTCCATCTGCACCGCATAGGCATAGAGCTTCGCTGCTTTCGGCATGTCGCCTCGGGCCCGGGCGATGTCGCCGAGGACAGCATATGGTAAAGCTTCGCGCGGAAAGTTATCGATAATCCGCTCGGCGAGCATTTCCGCTTCCTCGAGTTTGCCCCGGCTGAAGAGGGCCGCCAACCGGGCGAGATCGGGAGTTGGTCCTCGCGGGGCGGAAGCCACGCGGGGTGCGGTCTTGATCACTTTCGGAATCGTAGACTTGGGTTTTGCCTTCGGCTTCGGAGGAGGCGGGGCAGGGGCGGCGGGACTTACCGGTCGCTCCTGCTTGGCGATCAATAAGTCGTATTCGTAACGCAGGCGCGGATCGCCGAGCGTCTCGTAAGCCTCCGTCAATCGGGTGAAGCGCTCAGTCGCGTCGGGAGCATCGCTTCGGTCGGGATGGATGTTCAGCGCGAGACGCCGATAGGCACGCTTGACTTCTTCATGCGTCGCCTTCCGGTCCACCCCCAAAATCTGATAATAATCCGGCCCCCTAGCCATGTGACACTAGCAACCTCATTGTACGGCAGGTTCGTTCCATGCTCATACCAGGTTCGATTTTGGTACGGATCAGGCCGCCTGGTCTTCCGCGAGTCGCCGCGCCTGCTCGTCCTGAACCAGGGCGTCGATCATCGGCTGGATATCGCCGTCCATGAACGTGCCCGTGTTGAACACATCCTTCCCGATGCGATGGTCCGTGATTCGGGATTGGGGGAAGTTGTACGTTCGAATCTTCTCCGACCGGTCCCCGGTTCCGATCTGCGCCTTGCGCATGCCGGCGCGCTCGGATTGGGCGCGGTCTTGCTCCGCTTGGTAGAGCTTGGCGCGCAGAACGGCCATCGCTTTGAGTCGGTTCTGCTGCTGGCTCCGCTCGTCTTGGCAGGTGACCACGATGCCGGAAGGCTTGTGGATGATCCGTATCGCCGTCTCGTTCTTCTGCATGTGCTGGCCGCCGGCCGAACTCGAACAGTAAGTCGAGACTTCGATATCATCGTTCTTGATTTCGACGTCGACCTCCTCCGCTTCAGGCATGACGGAGACCTTGATGGTCGAGGTATGGGTGCGGCCGCTGCTCTCGGTGGCGGGCACGCGCTGCACGCGGTGAACACCACTCTCATGCTTAAGTTGGCTGTAGGCACCGTGCGCATCGATCTTGAAGGTCGCTTTCTTCAGGCCGCCCAGACCGGACTCTTCAACGTCGATAACCTCAGGCTTCCATCGGCGGCGTTCGGCGTAGCGGAGATACATACGGAAGATCTCGTTCGCAAAGAGTGCCGCTTCGTCGCCACCCGCGCCCGGCTCGACTTCGATAATGACGGACTTATCGTCGTTCGGATCCTTCGGAATAAGCATCAACCGAAGGCGCTCCTCGATCTCTGGAATTTCTTGCTTTAGTCGATCCAGTTCCAAGAGCGCAAGCTCCTTCATCTCAGGATCGCTCATGAGCAAATCGGACTCATCCCTTTCCTTCAGCAACTTCTCATAGACCCGGATACCGTCGACAATTTCAGACAACTCAGCCCGGGCTTTGCCCAACCGTTGAAGCTCTGAAGGCTGCGAGACCACCGTAGGGTCTTGAAGCTGCTCCTCGATATGGTTGAATCGCCTCTCAATCTCGCGGAGCTTGTCGATCATATAGGTTCAATTCTACTCCGCGAAGGCCATCTTCGCTCCAAGAGGAGCGCGGAGCTTCCGCTCCGCACCCCGGACCTCGGAGCTTCCGCTCCGCGGGCTACTCTTGGTGGCCGACGAAACGGTCGACGTTGTGCATGCCCGGATAGGGACGCCCCACCATCGTCTGAGTCCACTTGAAGAACTTCGCATGACCGTCGGTGAAGGCATAGTTCGAGCCCTGTGAGAACGCATCCTGGAAGATGCGCTCATCGAACCAGTTCTCTAGGCCGCTGCCCTCATCGAACTCATAAGCGCCGGGCGTATCCCAGTTGAAGTAGTCGCCCGGCCACGGGTGGTAATCCGTGTCTTCGACCTCTTGCTTGCGTAGGGCGAGCGTGATCTGATTCGCGGGATCGCTGAACTGCGTGTAGTTCGCGCTGTGAGCGAAGATGCCATTGATCAAATAGTCCGTCGCCGGCTCGGTGCTTTGAGCCTGGTATCGCGGTGTTCGGAACGATCCGGCACTCTTGACATAGGGGTAGAGCGGCTCGTACCAGTCGTACCCCGCATCCTCATCCTTTGCCACGGAATGATCATCGTTGTCACCCGCATAAATCTGCATCGCCATACCAATCTGGCGGATGTTGCTGATGTCTTGCGTCTTCTTGGCCGCTTCCTTGGCGCGGGCGAAAACGGGGAACAGGATAGCGGCCAGGATCGCGATAATCGCGATAACGACGAGAAGCTCGATGAGCGTAAAAGCTTTTTTCATTGTGAATCCTCAAGGGTCTGACAGGGCGCCAACGGGAGGCGCACGAATGCGAGGTCAGAGTTGAGGAGGCGCGCGAGCCGGAGGAAGACCGGCCACGGCCGAGGCGAGGACAGAAGAAGCCCCAGGCCAGAGGGCGGGCTCTTGCTCGATAGGGATCGCGGGAGTTGAAAAGACGTTTTGGATGACCGCGACAACGGTCTCATCCACGATGGGCGCTATGGCCGCGGGACGACCATCCCCGGCTTGCTCTTGGCTGGTGGCCACGAACTGTCGCCGCCGAGTCTCCTGAGGAGCCGCCGCGCAAAGGGCGCACTCCCGATGCTTTAAATGCCGATGCGGCTCATTGGCAAGCACCCCCACGCTCGCGAAAATCGCGAGAAGCAGGACTGCGAACCATCGAGGCACGAGCGGGCGCACTGGTCATATTATACGGTCAGGGAGTATATTTCTTCACCCGTAAGTTGGTCAATTCGCAGATTCCCAGCGCCAATTGTGGGGCGTGGGGGTTCGTACCGCGCCATTCCTGAAGCTGGGAGCTCTGTGCCCGAATCGGCGCGAAGCTGGAGTCCGCCTCCGGGTGCTATCGCACGCCTCCGCGCGGACTCCAGCTTCGCTGGACCTGACTTGCCCCCCTTACCCAAGGTCTTCGACCTCGGGCTACAAATATGCGACCCGCTATCGGGGTCGCTTCTCTTGCTTCGCTCGAGCACTTGTCACTATTCCGAACTCTTGGGTTGATTCAGTACAAACCCCCGCATCCCACAATTTGGCGCGGAACCATTTCAGAGTTGCCTCGACCAGAGCGATCGAGGCAACATTTGCGTGAAAGGATCTCAGACGGCGATTTGCATCGCGCGCGATCTCGGTTCGGGAATCGGCCACCCGCTCTCGGTCGCGGTCTCGATCCAAAGGCGAATCGCCTCCTCAATCCCCGCCTGTGCCTGCTCGATCGTCTCGCCTCCGGACAGACAGCCGGGAAGGTCCGGCACAGATGCCAGCCATCCATCTTCATCAGGTTCGATGACGACAAGAAAAGGACCACTCATTTCCAACCAGCCTGCCTCTCAATCTTGTTGA